>VGEM01000075.1 GCA_016869315.1 Alphaproteobacteria bacterium
GATCGGCGCGAGAACCATCGACGACCTCTGGAAGGCCATCGGCAGCATCTGCGATCTCTACTCGCCCGACGAATGCCACAACTACCTCATCGCTGCTGGATATGCGTCCGATTAATCGCTCGATGCTCTAATGGCTTGATTGAATCGTGTGGCGTTTGAGCGGGAAGCCATGGCTCGTTTGGATTTGATCGGGCTGCCAACGCCTTGTGACTTCGTGCAAAAGACCGTGGACATGACGATGAATTCTTCAATGCGTACCGTTTGGTTTACCGTTTTCATTGCCGTCATACTCTGTTTCCGATGGGCCCGGTTGATGCCCGCGCAGTTAGCAATAGCGCCGAACTCCGTTCCGCCATCGACAGCGCGGAGCCGGGGAAACCATTACGCTTCTGCCAGGTCAATATTCGATCGAACGCATTTCGATTGCCCGTCCCGGAGCCGCGGGCAAGCCGATAACGCTTCGTGCCGAAAAACTTGGGTCGGTACTGATTAACGTGCACGCGGTCGAAGGGCTGGTCGTTTCCGCCCCATATTGGATTTTTAAAAACCTCGCACTCTCCGGCGAACCCGACACTGAGCACGCAATTCATGTCGTCGGTGCTGCCAGCCACGTCGTGATTAGAAACAATTTTGCCTTCAATTTTGACGCCATGGTCAAGGCCAACGGTCTTGGCGAAGGGGCCCGACGTCAGTTTCCTGACAGTGTCCTGGTCGAGAACAACATCTTTCTCAACACCGCGCTCCGGTCTGGCTACAAACCTGTTACGCCGATCGACGTCGTCGTCGGCAAAGTTTGGATCGTGCGCGGAAATTTCTTGGCGGATTTCGGATCGGCCAATGCGAAGACGCCATCGTACGGCGCGTTTCTGAAAGGTAACAGTCAGGGCGGGCTATTCGAGCGTAACCTTGTGGGCTGTGAGTGGCGCGTCTCGGGCGGCGCAATCCGCATTGGGTTGTCATTTGGTGGTGGTGGTACCGGCGACAGTTTTTTCCGCGATTCCGACACGTCAATTGAAAACCGATCCGGGACAATGCGGTCCAATATTATCATGAACTGCCGTGGCGATATCGGCGTGTATCTGAATAAGGCCAAAGATTCGACCATCGCTCACAACATATTTTACGATACGTACGGCATTGATGTCCGATTCCCAGAGAGTTCTGCCAATCTTGCCGGAAACATTTTCGATTCGGGTCCGCGTGCCCGCGATGGCGGCACCATGATGGTCAGGGACAACCTTCAATTCGGGACAGGAGTCGGTCTCAGACCGTACCAGGGATTCGTTTTTCTAGGCGGAAAATTGATTGGCGCGGGGAGCAAGTATCCTTCGGTTTTTTGGCCCTCTGTCATGGAATGGATAGCCGGGCCCGCGGGCCCTTTGACGGCTATCGATGAGTTTGTGGGACGTAGTGGAATTGGCCGCGGACGCAATGCGGCCGACGATCTCTTCATCGCGCCAGCCGCTTTCGACTTTGGCGCCCACGGCATCGTGGAAACGCGTGCGGGCGGCGAGGGGCAAGATTTCTGCGGTCGGCCCCGATCGACCGACCGAGCCAGCTACGGGGCAATCGAATATAGTACAGGACCATGCGACGTTACTGCGATCGTCCGCAAGGCTGACGAATTGATAAAGCTGCTGGCCGACTCCAAACGCTGATTCATCCTCTAAGTCGGCTTGGTGCCCATGACGTTATGTCGGCCGAACAACCGGTCGGAAGTCGGGCCCTGGTCGTTGGCAATCAGGCCGACCGCGCGAATCTCGGCGCTATAGTCGGTGTCCATGTAGTCCATGTACCAGCGCTCGTTGATGCCGGCCTGGGTGAACCAGTTCATGAACCGGCCAAAGGCGGTGCGCTTGGGCTCGGGCCGCGCCATCTTTACTTCCATCGGGAAGAAGACGCCGCCCGGCCGGAGGACCCGGGCGGCCTCCTTCATGATCGCCTGACAGGCCGGGTAGCTCACTTCGTGGAAGAGGATGTAGGACGTGACAATATCGAAGTGGCCGTCGGGGAACTTGCTGTCCTCGGCCAACCGCTGCGCAAAACGGACGTCGACACCCAGATCGACGGCGCGCATGTGGGCGTAGCGCACCATCGGTCCGCCAACATCGAGGCCCCACACGTCCGCGTCCGGGAAGCGCTGCTTCAGTGCGACCGTCAATTGACCGCACGAGACACCGAGATCGAGGATACGCCTGACTTTGCCATCAACCGGCAACGGAACGGCGTTGGCATAGCCCTGATGCATTTCATCCTGGTTATTGCGTGCCGTGTAAAAGTTGTTGGTGCCGTAGTGGTACATGTGGCCGGCGAAAGGATCGCCGACATAGCCCCCCGGCTGCATATGAATCTCATGCTTGGCATAATCGGGGATATGCATGGTCGGATTGAGTTCGAGCGAGCCCGGCCCCCGCATGTCCGCGGTCTCCATCTCGGTCAGAAATTGATCGGCATTGCCGTGAAATTCGGCGTGCAACTGGCGCCACATCAGATCCTGATTGTTCTTCCAGGTATGATTGCTCACGGCGATCAGGGGATCGTTGCCAAACAGTTCCATCGTCTGGTCAAGCGGCAGGTCGGCGTCCGCCGGCAGGCCCTTGGCCTTGAGGATGGCGTCCGATCGCTGGCGCGCTTTTCGGCGCAAGTCGCCGTTCACGAAGATGCGAAAATCGGTCGACAGATCCTCGCGCGCTTCGAGATCAAGTTTCGGCAGCCGTTCGAGCCGGCCGATGGTGCCGCGGGGATCGAGGTCGCCCGGAAACGATTTTGCCAGCGACCGCAGAGATGGCAGCATCAAAGCGGCGGATGTCACGGACAGATTGATCAGGCGGCGGCGGTCGATCATGGCGGTCCTCATGCTTTGGTGCCCAGCAGATTGTACTTGTAGCCGGGCCATGCGCCCGGGCCCTGTTCGTTGACCGAAAATCCAGCGTCGCGCATGGCGGCCGCGGAATCGAGCTCGGAGTATTCGATGGTCCAGACTTCCTGATTCCATCGGTGAATCCACCACAGCGAGAACATGCCGCGCGCTGTTCTCCGGCCAATCGGCCGGCGAGCATAGGTGTCCATCGGGAAGTAGATGCCGCCCGGGCGAACCAGACGATGGGCTTCTTTGAAGACCTTCTTTGAAATCTCGGCCGGGATTTCGTGGTGGAGAATGTACGACGTCACGACGTCGAAGTGACCGTCGGGGAAGGGGGTTTCTTCGGCCAGGGCCTGCATGAAGTTGACGTTGGCGCCGCAATCAACCGCGTGCATGTGGGCAAAGCGCACCATCGGTCCGCCGACATCGACCGCCCAGATTTCCGCTTCGGGGAAGCGCTCCTTGAGGGCGATCGCCATCTGGCCCGTACCGCAGCCGAGTTCGAGGACGCGTTTGACCTGGCCATCGGCCGGAGTCGCGACCTTCGACGCATACTGCGCGTGGGTTTCGTCCTGATAGTTGGCGCCGGAGTAGAAATTGTGCGTGCCGTAATAGTAGATATGCCCGGCGAACTCGTTGCCGACGTAGCCGCCCGGCTGCATGTGGATTTCATGCTTGGCATAGTCGGGGATGAACATTTGGGGCTTGAGCTCAAGCGTGCCGGGGCCGGCTTTGTCGGCGGCCTCCATCTCTGCGACGTACTTGTCGGCGTTGCCGTGGAACTCGCGCACCATGTTGGCCCACATCAACTCCTGGCCACGCAGCCAGGTCTGTGCCGACAGGGCGATGATCGGATCGGGTTCCAGCAATTTCAGCGCATCGGCCATCGGCATCTCGGCCTGCGGATCGATGCCGTGTTCTTTGAGAAGCGCGACCGCTCGCCGGTCGGCGGCGCGCCAAATCTCGGCCTGAACCCACGTACGGTAGGTGGTGAGGAAGTCCTCGTTGCTCTCGAGATCGCGGAACGGCAGCCGTTCGAGCTTGCCGAAGGTGCCACGTGGAGCAAGGCCGCCGGGAAAATCCTTGGCGAAGGCCTTGAGCGACGGTGCGGCGGCAGCGAGCGATGCGGCGGTCAGCGATAGCCAGGTGCGGCGATCCATGTGATTTATACCTTCTTGTAGCCGATGAGATTTCCAGTCGGGCCCTCGTAGCCTGACAAACCGCCGATACGGACCTCCATGCCGGCCGCCTTCATCTCGGCGTGATGATCGAGCGCCAGATACGACAGCGACCAGACCTCGTGGTTCCAACGGTCGTTCCACCAGTTGCGGAAACGGGCGCCGGCCGTGGCCTTCGGCTTTGGTGACAGGAACTGGCGCTCACGCGGATAGAACAAGCCGCCGGGGCGAAGCACGCGATTGGTTTCGTGCAAGATGGCGCGAGCAGCCCGTGGCGACACTTCGTGGAACAGGATGTTCGCCGAGACGATGTCGAAGTGATTGTCGGGGAACTTGGTGTCCTCGGCGAGACGCTGCGCGAAGTTGGTGCCGTTGCCGAGGTCGGCGGCGCGCATGTGGGCATAGCGCACCATCGGCCCACCGACGTCGATGCCCCATACCTCGGCCTCGGGGAAACGGTCCTTCAACGCCGTCGCCATTTGCCCAATGCTGCAGCCGAGATCGAGGATGCGTTTGACCTGCTTGTCGTCCGGCACCGGGCACGCGGCCGCGCCGGCCGAATACAAGCCGTCCTGATCATTTCGGTGCAGATATAGATTGTTGGTACCGTAGTGATACATATGCCCGGCGAACGGATCACCGACGTACCCGCCCGGCTGATTGTGGATTTCCCAGCGGGTGTAATCGGGGATGTGCATCTTGGGATTCAGTTCGAGCGCGCCCGGGCCCTGTTTGTCGGATGCTTCCATTTCGGCTAGGTAGCGATCGGCGTCGTCGTGGAAGGTGTCCTGCAGCCGCCGCCACATCAGCAACTGGCCATCGAGCCAGGCGTGGGTCAGGCTCATGATGACCGGATCGTTGTCGAGCAGGTCGACCACCGTCTCCCACGGCACATCGTCAGCCTTGGTGATTCCGGCCTGTTTGAACAATGCCGTCGCGCGCCGCTCGGCCGCCGCATTGAGGTCGCTATCGACCCACTTGCGAAGCGACGTCGAAAAATCCTCGGCGCTCTCGATGTCGCGGGTCGGCAGCCGTTCCAGCCGGCCGATCGACCCGCGCAGCTCGACGTCGCCGACGAACGTGGCGGACGCCTTGACCGAGGCCAGCAGCGCCGATCCCCCGGCGACGGTCGAGGCGATCAGGGTGCGTCGATTGAGCGTCATGGACTGTTTCCACGTGGTCTGCGGCAGTTAGAGCAACGGCGTGGGCTGCTTTCGCAATCCACGCCGTTTCTTGGCTGAATCTTAGGCGGGCTTATAGGCGACGATGTTGTAGCCCGAACCGACGCGGGCCGGCGGGCCTTTCTCGATCACCTCGAAGCCGATCTTGCGGAGCTCGGCCGCCTTGTCGACGCTCTCGTACTCGTAGCGCCAGATCTCGTGATTCCAGCGGTGATCGCGCCACGCCTGGAACTTCTGGAACGCGGTGCGCGGCTTCGGGCTACCGGTGTGCAGATCGATCGGGTAGTAGACTCCTCCCGGTCGCAGCGTGCGGAAGTTTTCCTTGTACATGGCAAGGATCGCTTCGCGGGTCAGTTCGTGCTGCAGCAGGTTGTCGACCACCATGTCGAAGTGACCGTCGGGGAACTTGTTGTCCTCGGCCAGCACCTGCCGATAATTGACGTCGACGCCCATGTCGACCGAGCGCATGTGGGCATAGCGGATCATCGGCGCGCCGACGTCGGTGCCCCACACTTCCGCCTCGGGGAAGCGCTCCTTCAGGGCCTGAGAAAGCTGACCAATCGAGCAGCCCGGCTCGTGGATGCGTTTGACCTGACCGCCTTTCGGCAACGGGATCGCCGCAGCGTATTTGAGTTGCGCATTGTCCTGATAGTTGCCGCCGTTGAAAACGACATTCTGCCCGTGCAGATAGATCACGCCGGCGAAGGGGTCGCCGACATAGCCGCCTGGCTGCAGGTGAATTTCGTGCTTGGTGTACTCGGGGATGTTGTCGCCCATGCTCATCTCGAGCGTTCCTGGCCCGGCCTTCTCGGCCTTTTCCATTTCCTCAAGATAGCGATCCTTCTCGGCGTGATAGGCGTCGCGCACCGAGGCCCACATCTGCACCTGGCTGCGTTCCCAGGCGGTGGTATGCATGGTCATGATCGGATCAGTGGTGAACATATTGATCACCTGCTCCTTCGGGAGCTCGCCGTTCGGATCGATGCCGGCCTCTTTCAGCACCTGGAACGAGCGTTGTTCGGCGGCCCGCACCATGTCGCGATTGATCCACACCCGGAACTCGGTGAAGAAATGCTGCTGACTTTCGAGATCGAGCGTCGGCAGGCGTTCGTTGCGGCCCTCGGTGCCGCGCGGCTCCAGGTCCATGGCGAGTTTCGCCCATGCCTTGTATGTCGGCAGCATGCCAGCGACCGCAGCCGACGACATCATGAATAATTTTCTGCGATTCAGAAACATGGTGGCTTCCTCCCTTTGAAGTCGTGATTTGGTCTACGCGGGCTTGGTGCCCATGATGTTGCGCTTGCCGCGGCCGCCGGGGGCCGGTCCGTTTTCGTTGACGATGAAGCCCGCCTTCTTCATGGCGCCGGCGAAGTCGAGCGCAGCGTAGTCGAGGCGGTACACTTCATTGTTCCAGCGGTGATCCCACCATTGACGGTACATGCCGTAGGCGGTCTTCGGCGCTGGCGATCCGGTATAGAAGTCGATTGGATAGTAGACCCCGCCGGGACGCAGCACACGGAAGGACTCGTTCAGGATCTCCTGCGCTTTGTGCGGCGGCACTTCGTGGAAAATGATGTTGTTGGTGACGATGTCGAAGTGGTTGTCGTGGAACTTCGAATCCTCGGCCAGCCGTTGGGCGAAGTTGACATTGGCGCCGATGTCGACCGCGCGCATGTGCGCAAACCGCACCATCGGCCCGCCGACGTCGATGCCCCAAACGTCGGCATCGGGGAAGCGGCCCTTGATCTGCACCGCCGTCTGGCCGCAGCTGCAGCCCTGATCCAGCACGCGCTTGACCTTGCCGTCGGCCGGCAAGGGCAGTGACTCGGCGTACTCGGCCTGGATCTCGTCCTGATAGTTCCGCCCGACGAAGAAGTTGGCGGTGCCGTACAGGTAGATGTGCCCGGCGAATGGATCGCCGACATAGCCGCCGGGTTGGATGTGAATTTCATGCTTGGTGTAGTCGGGGATGTGCATGCCCGGATTCAACTCGACCATGCCCGGCCCCGATTTGTCGGCTACTTCCATCTCGGCGAGATACTGGTCGCCATTGTCGTGGAAATGATCTTGCAGCGTCTTCCACATCATCTGCTGGGTCGAGATCCAGGTGCGCGCACTGGCGGAGAGCGTCGGATCGTTTTCGAGCAGGCGGATAATTTCGGCCATTGGCAGTTCGGCCGTCGGCGAGTGTCCGTTGGCCTTGAAGATTTCCTGAGCGCGGACATTGGCCGCGCGCGACAGGCTGGCGTTGACCCAGCCGCGGAAGTTGGTGAGGAAATCCTGTGTCCCCTCAAGCGACTGACTACCGAGCCGCTCGAAACGGCCGATCGAGCCACGCGGCTCGATGTCCGAGTCTTTCGGCAACTTGGCCCACACCTTTGAGCCAAAAGCCGAGGCGAGGATTGAGCCGACCGCACCGACAGTGCCGACCAGGGCGCGACGATTGAGTTGAGGCGTGAGCATGGACCCGTGTTCTCCCGAAAAGGTGCCTGAAAACGGGCCGGATTATGCGCCGCGATAGGCCGCCCGGCTATGGCAATTGGCACGGAGCGCTCGCTCTACAAGCGCATGAATTGACGCGCGCGCCGCCAGAATCATATTTAGATTCAATGGTTTGACGGCTGTTTCGGTCGCGGAAAGAGAGTTACTTGCGCCCTTCGAATTCATAGGCGCCCAAGCGCGGGACTTTGAACGCAACAGAGCCGTCCTCGCGTACGCCTGACTCGTCGTACCACACGCTGTCCTTGCCGACGACGATGCGGGCGTTGATGAACATCGTTGTCTTGCTCTGCTGCGAGACGATCTTGCATTCGCCTTTGGGAATTTCGCCGATAAATACGTCGCCATGGCGGCGGAAGGGCAGATCGCAGGGTGGCGGATAGGGAATGACATCGGCCACGGTCATGTTGCGCACTTTGGCCGGGTCCAGGTGCGCGTTCAGCCACTTGTCCGGTTCTTTCAACGTAAAGAACTTCATCGTCACGGCGTTGCGCGGCGGGTTCTCCTCGAACACCCAGATCCGCTGGCGTTGCAGCTTGCCGTCGGGCGCGCCCATCGGCCATTGCAGATAGACGACATGGTTGCCGATTGCCGGGACATCGATCCGCTTGAACACGGGAAAGAGAAGGTCCGGCGCGGCAGCGTCGATCGTCGGGGCATCGGCGAGCGCATTGGTGCCTTCGCGAACCTGGCGCTCATTGCTGAATTCGCCCGCAACCCAGCTCAGCAGAACGGAACGGCTCGCCGCCAAATGCTCGGCAAGAGTCGCGGCGTGCGAGGGACAGGTGAGCAAGACAAAAACAGCGAGGGTTCGAATCATCGTCGGTGGCTCCTGACCCAGCTCATGGCGGCTTGTGCTGGAATTGACTCACCGCGGAATTGAGTTCTGGAGATGGAGTTCTACACGGGCCGGGTCAATTGCGTAACCTGTCACCGGAACTCTGTTTGGAATTTGGGCAACGTTCAAGCAACGAACTACTCTCTTGCCGGTCGAGGTGTGGTGAGCGCAAGTCCGAAGAAACGAAGGGCCGCAACATGGCTTTGGGGCGCGGGATCAGTGATGATGTTGCCGCAGGCAAACAGCGCTCCAAGAATATTGGCTGCGAGACAGAAGCGAGCAATCACGCGATCGCCGGCTTGACGTGCCGCGATGAAGTTCAAGAACGCGAGGAATAGCCCCATCAGGCCAACGCCCAAGAACCATGCCATTGAGGGCTTGAGCGCGGAGAAGATCGCGGGAGTCGCTGCGATATGAACCGCGCTGAGGGCGACAATCAGCCATGTAAATGCGCGGTGAGCTTTCGCTCTCATGGGAATTGCGGCGACATATCACTTGTCTTGTCGATCTGGCTCGGCAGGTGAGTTTCTGGCATTGATCCTCAAGCGCGTTTCACGCCCAGGATGTTTCCGCGCACGCCGCCCATACCGGAGGATGATCCATCCTCGGTCACTTCGAAACCCACCCGTCGCGTCTCGGTCGCGTGGTCGAAGGAATTGTATTCGAACAGCCAGCGCTCGTGTGTCCAGCGGTGCGACATCCAGTTGCGCACTTGGTTGAACGGTCCCGCGCCAGCCACCATGCCGCGCGTGCCGGCCGTATTAATGTCGATCGGATAATAGATGCCGCCAGCGCGCAGCACGCGATGCGCCTCGCGGGTGATGCCGCGCGAAGCCTCGGCCGTCACCTCGTGATGCAGGATGTAACTGGTGACGATATCGAAGTGTCCGTCGGGAAACTTGCAGTCTTCGGCCAAACGTTGCGCGAAGCGCACATCGACGCCAAGGTCGACGGCGCGCATGTGGGCATAGCGCACCATCGGCCCGCTGACATCGATGCCCCACACTTCCGCGTTGGGAAACCGCTCCTTCAACGCCACCGACATTTGGCCGCAGCCGCATCCCTGATCGAGAATGCGACGGACAGTCTTGTCGGCCGGCGCCGGAACGGAGCTGGCATAGCGTCGATGCAGTTCGTCTTGGTTATTTCGCCCGGTGTAAAAGTTGTTGGTTCCATAGTGATAGAGGTGACCCGCGAACGGGTCGCCGACATAGCCGCCTGGCTGCAGGTGAATCTCGTGGGTGGCGTAGTCCGGGATCGCCAAGTTGGGATTGAGTTCCAACGTGCCCGGACCGGAGGCGTCGGCTGCCTCCATTTCGGCCATGTAGCCGTCGTAGTTGTCGTGGAGCTCCCGGCGCAGATTCCGCCACATCAGGTTCTGCGCATGCAGCCAGACATGATGCCGTGCCTGGATGACGGCATCGTCCGCGAACGGTTCGAAGGCTCGCGCAAGCGGCATCTCGGCCTCTGGGTCGATGCCGCGTGCCGTCATGATCTCTCGCGCTCGCGCGTTCGCGGCCTGGGTCAGCGGCCCGTTGGCCCAGGCGCGAAAAGTGGTCAAGAACTCGTCGTTGGCCTCAAGGTCGGCGGTCGGTAGCCGTTCGAGGCGTCCGTTCGTGCCGCGCGGCTCGATGTCGGTCTGCTTGCCGTCGCGCGCCATCTCAGGCCTTCTTCGTTCCCATCACGTTGGCGCCGCGGCCGCCGAAGCCCGACGCCGGGCCATTCTCGTTGACCTCGAAGCCGGCGCGCTTCATTTCGTCGGCGTGGCTGATGGTGTTGTACTGCATTAGCCAGCGCTCGTGATTCCAGCGGTGCGAGGCGTAATTGCGGGTCTTTTCGTAGGGATTCATCTCGCGCTGCAGGCTGCGGCCGCCCGTGCCGGTGCGGAAGTCGATCGGGTAGTAGACGCCGCCGGCGCGAAGCACGCGGTGTGATTCCTCTGTGATCTTGCGAGTCACCTCGGCCGTCACCTCGTGGTGCAGGATGTAGCTGGTGACGATATCGAAATGGCCATCGGGGAACTTGCTGTCTTCCGCCAGCGCCTGGCGGAAGTTTGCGCCGACGCCCATGTCGACCGCTCTCATATGGGAGTAACGCACCATCGGTCCGCCGACATCGATGCCCCACACTTCCGCGTCGGGGAAGCGCTGCTTCAAGGCCACCGTCAACTGGCCGCAACTGCACCCCTGGTCGAGGATGCGCAGCACCTTGCCATCCTTCGGCGTCGGCACATTGGCCGCCATGGCGACGTGGAGGTCGTCCTGGTAGTTGCGGCCCGAGTAAAAGTTGTTGGTGCCGTAGTGGTAAAGATGTCCGGCGAAGGGATCGCCGACATAACCGCCCGGCTGAATGTGGATTTCATGCTTGGTGTACGCGGGCTCGATCCCGGGGTTCATTTCGAGCTTGCCCGGTCCCGCGTTGTCGGCGGCTTCCATCTCGGCCATGTAGGCATCGTAGTTGCCGTGGAACTCCCGCTTGAGGTTGTGCCACATCAAGTTCTGGGCATGCAGCCAGACGTGAGCGCGCATCTGCACCACGGGGTCGTCATTGAACCTGTGCTTGAAGGCCTCCGCGAGGGGCATGTCGAAGGCTTTGTCGAGGCCGTCGGCCTTCATGATGGCCTCGGCGCGCTGAGTGGCAGCGCGGTTCAAGTCCGAGTTCACCCAGATGCGAAAGCTGGTGAGGAACTCGTCGTTGGCCTCAAGATCAAGTGTCGGCAGGCGTTCCAGCTTGCCGGTCTTGCCGCGGGGTTCGACGTCGTTCTTGGGTAGCTTTGCGTCGGCGTTCGATATCGAAGCGATCGCGCTCGCCAATCCGGCGGTGCCGCCCATGACGGTGCGACGATTGAAATGATTGCTCATGGCGTTTCTCCTGAGACCTACTTGTTCTTCCAGTCGGACGAAATATTGAACTCGCTGCCCTGGCGGGCGAACTGGCCGTACATCCGATCGACCAGCACTTCGCGTTCCTTCTTCCAGGTCGCCTCTTCCTCGGCGGTCGGGACATACTGTTCGACCATGTCGCGGGTGACGCCTTTTTTTTCCAACAGGCTTTCGAGAACCCGAATGCGACGGCGGTCGGTCCAGATCTCGGCACCCATCGCGATCAGCGCGGTCATGATGTTGTCGATGTGGACATTGCCCAGGAACGACACGTTGCCGATGTCGGCCTTGATGAAATCGGTGGTGTATTCCTGACGCTTACCTTTTGTTTCGGCCATGGTGGGCTCCTTGGTGTTTGATGTGGCGATCAGTTTAGTGATCGTCCGACCGAACCCACTCACCCCGACCCTCTCCCCGTAGGGGAGAGGGAGGGCCCCGCCGAAGGCGGGAGGGTGAGGGATGGTTGCGGGGGCTCAGTTCTCTCAGGCTTTCTTGATACCGACGAAATTGCTGCCGGCGTATGCTGCGTTGAATGAATCCATGCCGGATGTGGGTCCATTGATTACGTCAAAGCCGACTTTGGTCATCTCGGCGGCCTGGTCGAACGCCTGGTAATCCATCAGCCAGCGCTCGTGGTTCCAACGATAGGTCATCCACTCACGGACCTTGGCGTACGGCGATGCTCCGCCCAGCAGCTTCTTGCCGTTGGTGTTGAAGTCGATCGGATAGTAGACGCCGCCCGGGCGCAGCACGCGATGAGACTCCGCGACGATCTTCTGCGAAGCCTCCAGCGTCACTTCGTGATGTAGGATGTACGACGTCACAATGTCGAAGTGGCCGTCCGGGAACTTGCTGTCCTCGGCCAACGCGTGCCGGAAGTTGGCGCCGACACCCATGTCGACGGCGCGCATGTGGGCATAGCGCACCATCGGTGCGCCGATGTCGATGCCCCACACTTCGGCGTCCGGAAAGCGCTGCTTCAGGGCCACCGTCAGCTGGCCGCAGCTGCATCCTTGATCAAGGATGCGCAGCACCTTGCCGTCCTTTGGTACCGGAACGGCGGAGGCCATCTTCATGTGAAGTTCGTCCTGGTAATTGCCGCCGTTGTAAAAATTATTGGTGCCGTAGTGGTAGATGTGTCCGGCGAACGGATCGCCGGTGTAGCCGCCCGGCTGCATGTGAATTTCATGCTTGGTGTACGCGGGCTCGATGCCCGGGTTCAGTTCCAGCTTTCCGGGGCCGGCTTTGTCGGCCGCTTCCATCTCGGCCATGTAGGCGTCGTAGTTACCGTGGAACTCGCGCTTCAGATTGTCCCACATCAGCATTTGCAGGTGTTGCCAGCTGTGATTGCGCATGGCGACGATCGGATCGCTCTTGAGAATCTCGAACGCTTCCGCCAGCGGCACGTCTTGGCCGGGTTTGATTCCTTTAGCGCTGGCGGTGGCGGCGGCGCTCTTCGCGGCGGCCTGGGTCAGCTCGCCGTTGATGAAGACGCGAAGGCTGGTCAGGAACTCTTCGTTGGCCTCGAGGTCGAGGGTCGGCAGGCGTTCCAGCTTGCCGGTCTTGCCGCGGGGCTCGATGTCGTTGGTCGGCAGCTTGGCGTTCGACGGCGAGGTGCCCGAGATCGATGCGATCGCGCCCGCCAATCCGGCGGCGCCGCCCATGACGGAGCGGCGATTGAAATGATTGCTCATGGCGTTTCTCCTGAGACCTACTTGTTCTTCCAGTCGGACGAAATATTGAACTCGCTGCCCTGGCGGGCGAACTGGCCGTACATCCGATCGACCAGCACTTCGCGTTC
>VGEM01000076.1 GCA_016869315.1 Alphaproteobacteria bacterium
GAGGATGAATCGCTTGAGTGGTGACTTGAGAATTTTGGTGATGTTGTCGTCGCGGTCGAGCAATGTGCCGTTCGAATTCAACACGAGGTTCTTGCAACCCACTTTGTCGGCATAATCGAGCCGATCCCACAGCTCATCGCCAAGAATGAACGACTCCCCATAGAACGTCGGCCAGATCTCGCACATCGGGTACTCACGGCCGATCTCTTCGACGATCTTGTTGTAGAGGGGCCGTGCCATATGCTCTTGCGGCCGGATCATTTCCCGATGCGAGCAGTGAATGCACTTCAAATTGCAATATGATGTTGTTTCAATTACGATTTGTCTTGGGAATGGGTGCTCGACCAGCTTGGACTCGATCTCGAGCAGCTTCGCGCGCCGCTGATCGTCACTGAGGTGTTTCTTCAAATTAGCGAAATCGAACATTTTTCCCGTCCCTGGCTTGAATAGAGACTAGTTTGGTCCTGTTAAATAATAGTTTCGCCGCCCGAACCACACAATACAAATGCGGAAATTTTCATCGACCAACACAATTACTGGAGGTCAGACCGAGATTCCTGGCTGGTCGCGCGCCTCCGGAAATGCTCGCGCCAAGAGGCCCATGATCTCAGCGTCGTGGTACTGGCCGCCCATGAATATGTGGTCCCGGAGAACACCCTCACGCTTGAACCCAAGCGACCGATAGAGCTTCCTGGCGCGAACATTGTAGGCGGGTACGTACAAGTACACGCGATGGAGATTGAGTGAGCCGAATGCAAATCTGAGGGCGAGGCGCGTTGCGTCTCGCCCGATACCGCGACCCTGGCTTCGCTTCTCGCCAATCACGATGCCAAAGCAGGCATGGCGCGAAAAAAGATTAATTTCCATGAGGCTAACGATGCCGACGAGCCGGCCACGGCGCACATCTTCGATGGCGAAATGGGCATCCTTGCCGTCGCCGGCAAGAGCCTTCTTGTACCAACGCCGCTCCATCGCGAGGGTGACCGGGTAGCGGTATCCGAGCGCGAAATCCCGTACCGCGGGGTCGTTTCGCCAGGCAACGGTGATCTTGGCATCGCCGGCGCGGACCGGGCGAAGCCGCGCAGTCTTGGTCGCATACGTCATGCGCTCCTCGTAGGACGGGCGTAACGGCGCGTCAAATTCACAATTACTTGCCGGGTTTCAAATCTTTGAGCGCTGGAATGCTGTCGGGCGATTTTGGCGCAGGAATCGAGGCCAAGAACGCCGCGATATCCGCGACGTCGGCATCCGAAAGCACCTTTTCGCTGTAGCTCGGCATGGCGGCAAAAGACGGCGTGGTCGGATCGGTATTCCGAATGAAATTTGCAATCGCCTCCGCCGGCAATGGGTCGGGCGTAAGTTTAAGACCGGCGCCGCTGCCCTGCCCTTCGGTACCGTGACAAAGGTAACAACCGACATTCATGTAAAGATCGCGGCCCCGTTTGACCGATGGCTCGGCCGCCGACGCAATTGCGGTCGCGCCAAGAACGAAGCCGATGACAAGTAATCGGGCCATGGATATCTCCGTTACCGCGTTTGAGTGACGACGTCGACGAGAGCCGGCAGGCCCTTCTTGACGACAGCGACGGCCCGCTTCAGCGCGGGGGCGAGATCCGCGGGGTCGAGAATTGGACCGGCCGACCAGACCCCCATGCCCTCGGCCAACTTGGCGTAGTTGATCGGCGGATTGTCGATCTCGGTTCCGATCTTCGAGTTTTCGATACCGCGCTCACGCCGATTGGCGACGCCCTGGATCAACATGGTCTCCTGACCATACGCGCGATTATTGTGCATCACGGTCAGCAGCGGCACACGATGATGGGCCGCCGTCCACAGTGCGCCGTTCGCATACATAAAGTCGCCGTCGCATTGGATATTGACCGAGAATCGACCCAAGGCCTTGTTGGCCATGGCCGCGCCGACCGCGGCGGGCAGCCCGTAACCGACGCCGCCGCCGGCACCAAAGCCGAGAAACCGGTAATGTCGATCGATGTTCCATAACCGATGCGGCCAATTGCTGAAAAATGCGGCCGACGCGCCGACGGAAACCAAGGCCCAGTCCTCGTCCTTGATAACCTGCCAAAGATCCATGCAAAGCCGAGAGGTCGACACCGGGCTCGAGTCCCAGCCGAGCGCCGCAGCCTGCCGCGAGGCTTCGTACGCGTCGGCATGTTTTTTGCGAAAACCGTCGGCGCGCATCGCCAAGGCCGATTTCCGTTCGTTCGACAGCGCCGACTTGACTGCCTCGATCAAAGCGGGAAGCGTCGCCTCGCCGTCGCCCGAGATCGAGATATCGACCGGGGCGTATCGCTGAAAATCCTGATAATTAGACTTCATGTAGACATCCGCGACCCCGATCGTGATCAACTTCGCATCGGCCTTGACGCGGCGGCGTCCAAGCGTTTCGCCGCGCGCGAACTGATTGACCTGCCCCCAAAAATCGGTGACTTCGATCCCGAGCACGACATCGGCGTTACTGATCAATGGCCCGCGCTGACCGTTCTGATTCAAGAAATGCATATTGGGCAGGTTCTGCCGGCTATTGAGATCGAGAACCGGACAAGTCAGCAGCTCGGCCAGTTCGATCATCAGCTTCATGCCGTTCTCGGACCGGGCCATACGATCGACGATGATCACCGGACGCTCGGCCTGAACCAGCAGACGCGCGGTTTCCTTGACCGCGCCGGCTTCGCCTGCCGGCGGGACTGATGGCGTGTACTTTGGGATGACCAACGTGCTGCGGTCGGCATGAACTTCTTCCTGAAGCTCACTGTCGACAACGATGGCAATCGGCTCCATCGGCGGGGTCATGGCGATCTTGTAGCCGTGCACCATGGACTCGGCGAACCCCTGAAGGGTTGTCGGCTGATCGTCCCACTTGATGAAGTCGCGCACCATGCCGACCGGGTCTTGGGCCGAATGGCGCCAGTCGTTGCCGCCGGCGCGTTTGGTCAGGTCGAGCGTATTGCCGAGCATGTTGATCATCGGCACGCGGTCGCACCACGCGTTGTAAATTCCCATCGCGGCGTGTTGCAGTCCGACGGTCGAATGCGCCAGCGTCGCCGCAGGCTTGCCAGCCGCCTTGTAGTAGCCGTTCGCCATCGCCGCCGCCGACTCTTCGTGCATGGCAGTGATGAAGTCGGGCTTGGTATTGCCGCCGTAGTTGACGATCGACTCGTGCAATCCCAGGAAGCTGGAACCGGGGTTCGAGAACACATGGTCAATATTGAGTGTCTTCAGCACGTCGACCATAAAATCCGACGCATGGCAGGCTTGGCCGACGACCTTGGGCGTGGCTTCCGCGAGCTGATCCGACGGCGCGCCGAACTCAGCCGTCATCTGTGCCGCCGAAGGCGGCAGAGCAGTCGCAGGTTTCACGACGGGCGTAGTGGCCTGGCTCACGGCCGGTATGGCAGAGGCTGCCCCCGCGACCGCGACTCGCGACAAGAATTTGCGACGTCCAACTTCAAGGTTCGACTTTGACTTTGCCATGGCGCCCTCCCGCGATCTCAAGCCCATAACCTATGCGGGCAGCTTGGAGCCTACAACAGTCTCGAAACCCCTGATCGTGCGGTGATATGATAGACAATTCGAGTTGAAGTCCGGTTCGAGATCGGAAATGGATGACCGGCGAGTTGACCCGTTCTTCTCCCACATTTTGAAATGGCCGAGCAGCCCGGCATGACGCAATCCCCCATCGCGCCTATTTCGATCGACTCCGGTCAGGAACACCCCGCCGGTTTCGCCCAACGACTGGGCGACTGTTTCGCGCGGTTTGGGTTTGCCGTCGTCGTTGATCACGGCATTCCCCAATCCTTAATTGACGCCGCGTTCGACGTGACACGGCGGTTCTTTGCCCAACCCGATGCGGCGAAGCGCCGATATGCGATCCCAGGCGGCGGCGGACAGCGCGGCTATACGCCGTTCGGCATTGAAACCGCCAAGGGCGCCGACCGCCCCGATCTCAAGGAGTTTTGGCATGTGGGTCGAAATTTGCCGGCGGGGCACCGATTGGCCGCCGCCATGCCACCCAATGTCCGCGTCAGCGAAATTCCAACGTTCGATAACGCGACGACAACTCTATTTGACGCGCTTGACGGGCTTGGACTTCGGTTGCTGCGCGCAATTGCGGTCTATCTTGGCCTCAAACCAAACTACTTCGACGCGTGCGTCTCTGACGGCAATAGCATCCTTCGACTGCTGCATTATCCAGCGTTGTCGCCAAGTGCCCAAGGAGTCAGAGCCGGAGCGCACGAAGATATCAATGTCATCACTTTGCTGCTCGGCGTCGAGGAGTCAGGGCTTCAAATCCTCGACCGCGACGACCAGTGGCTTCCGATCGATCCGCCCACGGGCTGCATTGTCGTCAACATCGGCGACATGCTTCAGAGGCTGACCAACCACGTTCTTCCCTCGACGACGCACCGCGTCGTCAATCCGACGCCTGAACGCGCGCCCTTCCCGCGTTATTCGATGCCGTTCTTCCAGCACTTCGCCTCGGATTTCCTGATCGAGACCCTGCCATCGTGCATCTCGCCCGATCGGCCCAATCGGTATCTAATACCCATCACCGCCGATGCGTATCTGCGTGAACGGCTCACCGAAATAAAACTGATCTGAAGGAGTACCATGCCGTACACGACCAACGACGGACATCGACTGTGGTACGAGGTGCGCGGATCCGGCGAACCTTTGACGCTGATCGGTGGCTTCGCTTTACTGCACGATCAATTCGAGTTGTGCCTCCCTCACCTCCACCGCCTTGGATACGCCACCATCGACTGGAACTATCGTGGTTCGGGGCGATCGGACTGGACATTGGTTCGTCCTTATTGCCTCGAGGATTGGGTCGAGGACATGCGGGCATCTCTCGACGCCGCGGGCATCGCCAAGACCAACATCTGGGCGACATCGACCAGCTCCGTGATCGGTACCCGCTTCGCCGCCAAGTACCCGGAGCGCGTCAAAACACTCGTGACTTACCCCTGGTACAAGGCCGATCGTTACTGGCAGGACTTGTTCGACGCCGTCGAGGGCATCTGCCGCATGTTCGGCCCGCGGGCGTTGTCGCGCATTTTCGCGGGATCGGTTCTCCCCAAAGCCTTGCAGTACACGCCGGCGCAAATCGAATATGAACAATGGTCCGGCGCCAAGTACGAAGCCAACCTCAACCTAACGACACTCAAGAGCACGCTCGCCGCCTTGTTGGCGATCGATCTCACCGGCGATGTCCGCAATCTCAAATGCCCAACCGTGCTCCTCCTCGGCAATGACAGCGCGCTCAATGCCATGGAATCGAAGAAGGCCGCGAGTTTCGACGTTCTCACGAGCGACTTTCTTCGCTTGAAACCCGACGCCAAAGTCGCTGTCGTACCTGGCGCCGGCAGCACTTATTGCATGATCACCAAGCCGGAAGAGACGGCGAAGATTCTCCATGACGCGCTACAAGCGACTCATCGATAAACTGACGCCGATTCTCGCGGTTGTTGTCGCGCTGAGCGGCGCGGCACGCGCCGAGACCATCCCACTGACCATCGGCGCCGCGGCAATGCAGGACCTGGCGTCGGACAAGTTTTATCACGCCTTCGGCCGGACGCTGTCGGAACCCGGATCGCCGTTCGCGGTCAAAGTGATGGTTCGAGGCGAAGGCGGATCGGACGAGCAGAATCTCGCCGCCGTACGCCGCGGTCGTATGCAGATGGGCGGCATCAGCTACGCCGCGATCTCGACCTCGGCCCCCGAGCTCGCCGTGCTCAACGCGGCGTTTCTGCTGACCAGTTACGACGAGATCGACTTCATTCTGGCGCATGGGCTGGAAGATCGAATTAATGCCATGCTGCAAGCGAACGGACTTGTCGGACTGCGGCATATCCCGGCGAGCTGGAACATCGTCTACGGCAAGCGGCCCATTCTGTCGCCGGCGGATGCCAAAAAAGTTCGTATGCGGGCCCGGATCGATTCAGGGTCGATGCTGTTTCTGAAGGCGCTCGACGCGGATGTCATTCACGTCGCGGCGACCGAGGTCATCCCGTCGTTGCAAACCGGCCTCATCGACGGCGGCGAAACCAACTCATTTGTCTACCTGCTTAACGGCATCTACGCCGAGGCACCGCATTTGATCATGACCCGGCACGTGCCTTCGATCACAGTCGTCATCGCCAATCGCGACTGGTGGAACTCCATGACCGCCGCGCAGCGCCAGCGGATCGACGGCGCACTGCCGCCGGCACCCGAATGGCGGCGACTGATGCGGGCGGACGAAGATCGCCTGATCGCAGCGGCGGCGCGCAAAGGCATTACCGTTCATGAGCTAGCGCCCGAGAAATTGCGCGAATGGCAGGAAACCGCGGCGGCAAGCCACCCGCCCTTGCTCGACGAGATTGGCGGCGATGCACGGGCCATCTACGACCTGATCGTCGCCGGCAAAGTCGCCTACGCCAAACGGAAAAACTAACCGGCGGCGGCGATGTCCGCCAGCGTCGCTTTGACGTGGGGGTTCTTGCGGATCGCTGCCCAATATCGCCGCAAAGTTTTCCGCGCCCCCATCAGATCAACGCCGCCCATCATGACGCCGACGCGCTCAAGAAAGACCAACGTCGAAACCAGATAGCAGTCGGCCAGCGTGAACGAGCGCCCGAACGCGACGGGCCCAGGGCAAGCGAGCTGGTTCAAGACATCGAGACCGTGATCGAGTTTCTTGCGCGTATCTTCGACAATCGCGAGATCAGGCGCGGCGCGCGACGCCTGGACAAATAGACGGACCAGCATGGTCACCACATAGTTCTCGGCGACGGCGGCAATCAGACGTACACGCGCGGCGCCCGCCGTTGACGATGGGATCAGTCGCGGCGCCGGATACTTGTCTTCGAAGTATTCAAGAATGACGCCGGACTCGAACAGCACTTGGTGCCCGTCCTTGATCGTTGGAATTTTGCCAAGCGGGTTGATGGCGAGCAGCTCGGGCGATTTGGCGCCACCGGCCGGCATCGTGAGACGGTATGGCAGGCGCTTGGCCCGGCATGCCAGCACGACACGATTGACGTAGGGCGACGTGATCGTTCCAAAGATGGTGATGGGTTTGCGCATGTGATGCCCTCAGTTGCCGTCGACGAATGACCGAACTAAATCTGCAAACTCATCGGGCGCACGATCGAGAAAGCCGTGGCGCCAGTCGAGGCGCTCGACATATCGGCCGTTCTTGATGAGTGGCGCGAGCCGCCGGGTGGGTTCTGTGATCTCATTATTGATATTGAGCACTAAGAGCGGCTGGGTCAATTCAGGCAATCGATCGCGGTACCGGAACGCGAACGCCGCACGCGGACCCCACGGTTTGCGCGGGCCGGCTGCGATGTGATCCGGGAAATAGCGCGCTCGAAGTTCGGCATCGGGGAACCCCGTGACTTGGTTCCACAACTTCGCGAGATGCGCACCGTCGGCCACGGGCTCGATTTCCGCACCAAGCGTGGCGCGCATATGCGCAACTTCGTCGTCGGTGTAGTCGGGAGCCGAGATAAGGACGACGTGACGGATTCTGGCCGCGTGGTTCAACGCCAGCTGGAAGGCGATCTTGGAGCCTGTGCCGTAGCCGATCACATCGAACTGATCCCAAGCAACCGCCTCAACCAGATCACCCATGGCCTGAGCATAGTCTTCGATTGTCGGTGCCGCGGCGGGTGGATCGGACAGGCCATAGCCTGGGGTATCGGGCGCTAAGGCGATTCGGTCCGATCCGATGGCTGGGAGAAACCGTTCGTAGACCAAGCCCGACAGCGGACTGAGATGAATACAGATCACCGGCCGGCGAAGCGCAACGGCGGGAGTCGCTCGGCGGTAATGAATTTGACCCCAACGACCTTTGATATACCCGCGCCGCGTGCCCATCGCCTCGTGTCCTATCGGTGTTGCCCAGCCGCCACGGCCATCAAACAACATTGATATCTAATTTCATTGGAACTCTAGCGGCATTTGGTGCCGCGCGACGGTCACCACCTTGACACAGAACCGCACGATGGCGGCAGGACTGACCGGCGGCGAGGTGCACTCGATTGCGGTGCCGTCGATCAAGAACGCAATCAGCCACTCACTGCGATTGAAGCGGTCGGTCGAGCTCGGGGCAGGGTAAAATTTCTGAAACGCGCCCGACTGGTCGATCATTTTTCTTTCGTCATGAGAAAGTCGATTTCCACGGCCCCGTAATTTCGGCGCGGGGAGTAGCGATTGAATCGCCGCACCAAAGCGTAACCGGGCGCAGTGACCGAGACATTGATTTGGGCCGGGTCGAGGTCATAACCGAGGTCGGTGATCGCACGCCCGATATCCACGGAGCGGAATCTTCCGAGGATGTTCGTCGTCGTCTCATAAGTGAGCACGGGCTCTGCGACCTCTATCGTCACCAGCGCGGTCGAAACGTAATTGCCGCGGTCGTCCCTGACGCTGCCGAACACGACATACTGCGGATTCCCGGGAATTTCCTGTACTGCAAAGAAGTCATCGCCATCGGCGCGGACACTCGTGTCGCGCGACAATGTCGCCAGCAGGATTAGCGAAAAAAAGGCCGTTGATGCTCACGTGAGTTTCAATGAATCCGTTGTGCGTGCCGCAACGTCAGGTCAATGGGCGAGTGGATCTGGGCGCATCTGAAACTTGATGGCCTTGCCGGAAGACCCCTCGCCGCTCTCCAGATGGAATATGGGGATCGTTTGGTCCGCGCTCCAGACGGCGCGCCCTTTCCACCCGGTGTTAGGATCGTCGATGCGCCCGTCGAGGCCACGAGCATAAAAGCCAAGCGGATAAGGCCGGCGCATCACCACCCACTTTTCCTGGTCCGGTAGGAACGCGAGCAGCGAATCCGAGTTCGTGCCGGTGACGATGGGAACGTCTTCTCCCAGGCCGAGGATATTGTGAATGTCGACAAAAATCAGATAGTGGAAATCTGCGCTGACATCGGTCTCGGAAATCTTCGGGCCGGGCGTCTCGTAGATCGTCCATCCCTCGGGGCACTGCTGGCCGGTGGCCGTTGGGCCGTTCAGCACCTTGCATTTGCTGCGATCGAACTTGCCGAGATGGCCGCTTGAGAAAGCCGCCCATGCGATGCCTTTCGAATCCAAGTCCATGCCTTGGTCGAAAAAGGCCATGGAGGTGCCGTCCGGATTCTTCGGCGGTTGATAGTATTCAGTCATGCAGGTTTCTGGCGGGCTGCTGCCCAAACTTAGGCGACCGATTCCCCCCGGATGCGGCGAACCGGGCGCACCGAACCAAATGCTGCCATCCACTTCCGACACGGCGATAGCGTAGCTTCCAAACGTATATTGCGTGTCGCCCCCTGCTGACGGCTCGCTCTTTTTTCGCGACGCGTCTTCCGCCGGATCATCTCGCCCTTCGGTAGCGCCCTTCATTTCTGCCGTCAGCCGCTGCCACTTGGTGCGGTCTGGATCGATCTTGCCATCACCGTTGGTATCCAAAACCAGCGGGCACCAGCCCATGGCCTTCACGGGATCGGCGGTTTCGTCGTAGACGCGCGTATTCAGCCAACCGATAGTCTCACGGGTTTGAATACTGCTGAGGATGAGCGTGTTATCGGCGTCGTGAGCGAACCTGAGATGATGGCTGTAGAAACAGACAGGAATCGATTTCTGCTCGCCCGTCTTCGGATCGTATACGGCCACATACCGCGATGAAGTCGCCGACGGGACGCGGAGAGATTCGATTGGAAAGTATTTCGCGTACTTGTTGCGCGGATCGTAGCAATCGATCGGGCTCGGCGTTGATTCGCTGGTCACGGTCGTAATCCATACCCGGCCCTTTTGATCCAAGATCGGCGTGTGCAGCGACCACTCGATCCCGGACGGTGGCGCGAATTGAGACTTCGGATCCATTCGCTCCGCCGGTATCAATTTCGCTTCATGCGAGACGGGATCAAGAACGGAAATGGCGCCGAAGGATGGCCCCTGGTTGTAGAGCCCGATCGCGCCGTAAACCGGGCCATTGGCATTGACGGTCGGGTTGCGCTGGTCGGTCGTCGCCTCGTCGTGAATGGCGCGTTCCGCGCCCCAATCCCACATCGTCAGGGCAACGTTTCGTTCCAAGCCTTGAGGCCGGGGCGGCGCCGAAGGCACGGCGCCGTTTCGAATGTCCACTGACCAATCGGCAAACATCTGAAGGGCGCGGTCGCGGCCAAACGAGGTCATGCCGTTGTTCATGGTATTCTTGTATTCCCTGCCGCTGTTGCTGAGCGTCACGTCGCCCCGGTCGCGCTCCTTGTTGATCATTTGCGTCCAGGCTTCCGTGGCGTCGTCCAGCAAGACTTCGCGCGTCACGCGGTTCCCAAGCTGATGGCAGGACGCGCAACGCGACTTGAGATTGAGCAACCAATGCTCTTGGGTCTTCAACGTGGGGCTGATGTCGTTGCCCTTGGGGCCCGTGCCCGGAAATTCGCTCTTGCCCGGAACGCGCATCAGCGACGACCAGTAGTTGGCGGGATAAATAGCGGCCGCAGCCTGCGCATCCGGAGCATTCATCACTTTGAAGTCGACGACATGGCCGGGCGCACCATCGACCGGCGCGCTGTCCGCCAAGCCATAGCCCCGCACCCAGACTTTGTACGTGGCTTTCGGCAGCTCTGGCAGAACGTAGCGGCCCTGGTCGTCGGTCACGACGACCTTGGCGAACGGTGTCGCGAGATCGGCGGTCTCCGCGATCACCCAGACGCCAGCTTCGGGTCCGGCAGCACCGGTGACGACGCCGCGGATGAAATCGGCGGTTTGTTGTCCTTGCGCTGAGGTGGCGGTGATCAAGAAGGCTGCGGTTAGCGCCAAATGAACATGATTGGCGGACATCACGTCCTCCCCAAATTCAACGTCGCGCAAAATTCGTTTGCGCCAGGCCAATTATGGCGACGCAACCGGCAATGGCGTCAACGGTAATGTTTGTTGGCATCGATCCCAGCTGCCAATGAAACGGCGGCTGACCTCGACACCGATCAAGCGTGCCGCGGGCCGGCCCCGTCAATCAGGTCAGGGTGACTTCGTCGAAATTGACCAGCCCGAAGGCGCTGTTGAATCCGTGGGTGCGGGCACTGACGCCGATGAACGCGACCGATTCGTACAGAAACAACCCCGGCGCCTGATCGCGATAATGCCGCATCACCTGCCGGCGGAGCGCCAGGGCCTTGGCCGGGTCGGTCTCGACCCAGGCGGCATCGACTGTCGGCTGGATCGCGGGATCGCAGTACCAGGGGTACGGCTTCCGGCAGGAACTGATATTGGTCATCTGGATCGCATCGAGCGTCGGGTACGCGCCCCACTGCAGCGTCAAGGCGTCGGCTTTAAACCGGCCTTGCACGAAATCGCCGAGGTAGGCGATCACGGGCTTCGTGCGGATCTCGGCCTTGACCCCGACGCGCGACCAGTCGTCGGCGATTTGCTGAACCACGGCTGAGCCATTGGTTCCGAAGCTCGAGGTCTCGAGGGTCATGGCGAAGCCGTCGGCGTAACCGGCCTCGCGCAGCAGCGCACGGGCACCGTCGGGGTCGAACGGAAAGGGCTCGATCGTCGGATCGAACCCGAACGCGGCAGCGACCGTCGGCTGCGACGACAGCGTGGTCTGCCCGCCGAGCAGTTGGTCGACGATGCGCGCGCGGTCGACCGCCAGGTTGAGCGCGCGCCGCACGCGCACGTCAGCCAGCGGCGTCGCGCGGCCGCCACCGAACAGAAAGATGACGTTGGTCGCCGTGCCGTCGCGCAACGTGATGATGCGACCGCCGGCGTCGGCGATGGTCGCGAAGTCTTCGGGCGCCAACTGGTAAGCGACGTCGATCCGGCCCGACTGCAGCCCGGCGATGCGTGGCGGTGTATCGGGCAGATGGAGGAACTCGACGCCGTCGATCGCCGGCCGGCGCCACGCGGTAGAATTGGCGCGCAGCACGATGCGCGCCGGACTCCAGCTCTCGGCGACGAACGGGCCGGTGCCGACCGGCGTCAGCGCGAACTGCTCGGGCCCCATCGCGCGCCACGCCTCGGGGTCGACGATCGGCAACACCGCGGCGTAGCGGGCGAACATCGGCACCGGAATCGCGGTCTTGATCTCGACCGTCAGCGGGTCGATCACGACCGCGCCGTTCAGGAAGCCGCTGTCGCGTCGCACGCCCTCGGTCGCGGGCCCGGGCCCGGTCAGATAGGCGACGGTGCCGACGACCGCAGCCGCATCGCACGGCCGGCCGTTCGAGAACCTGACGTCCGGGCGCAGCGAAAAGCGCCAAGTCAGCGTGTCGCGCTGGGTCCACGACGTCGCCAGCCACGGCAACACGGTGCCGTCGGGCGCAAGGCGCGTGAGGCCGTCGAACAGCGCACTGAGGACGATGATCGAAGGTGTCTGGATGTTGGCGAAGGCGTTGCCGCGCTCGGACGGAAACCCGCCGACGGCGACGCGAAGAATCTTCTCCGCCTGCGCCCGCGTCGGCGCCGCGGCCATCGCCGTCAGTCCGCCGGCCACCAGGCGCCGCCGCGACAACGGCCAAGCGCCGAGCCGACGGTTGTCAACCATCGGCGCTGATCTTGACGGCGGCTTCATAGGCGGCGGGCGTGTCGTTGCGGCCGAGGTCTTCGGCCTCTTCGCGGAAGAGATAGAGGATGCGGTCGGTAAAGTCACGCCGGTGCTCGCGCTGGAAGCGGGGCCGGACGCGCTGCTCGAACACGACGCGGCTGCCGCCCGACAATGTGCGGATCACGCCCTCGCGCAGCGTCCGTTGGAAGGCCTGGCGGGCCCGGTCGTCATGCGCCCAGTTCGGCGTGATGCCGTGGCGAGCCTGCGGCGGCGGAAGAATCATCGGCGTACTCCCTTGACCGTGGGACGACAAGCGGGGCAGAACCGCCCCGGCCCGTCAAGGCCACGACCGTGTCGTGCTTGCGCTGCCGGAACCGCAACCGCTGTTATCCCCGGAATAATGCTCCGAATAAGAAACCGCCTGGACCGAACTGGGCTGTGTCCGACCTGAGACATGGGTGACAGTTCGTACCGGAGACATGGGTAACACTTCTCGCCTGATTTGGCAGGAGGGAGGTGGTTATGCCGTGGACGGGGAATACGATCATGGACGAGCGTTTGCGCTTTGTTGCCCGCCTGTTGGAAGGCGAGCA
>VGEM01000077.1 GCA_016869315.1 Alphaproteobacteria bacterium
GACGCTAGATATCACCCCGGCGCGCGCCGCCATGTTCGAAGATAGCTTCAAAAACCTCGCCCCGGCCGCGGCGATGGGCATGACCACCATTTGGGTGCGCCATCCCGAACACACCCCCGGACCCGACGACGATCTCACTCACTGCCGGTACGTGACGGACGATTTAGTCGGGTGGCTGGTGGACCTCACAGCAGGCGGAAATTCACTCAAGCTCGCTCCGCCGCCGCGTCCTTGAACAGCCCGAGCTGCCAGTCGAGTTCGTCCAGCGTGGCATCGAATGCGCCGGAGCGCGACTTGATCGCCTCGGCCGGCGGCACGCGGGCGACCTTGATCTGAAGGGTTACGGCATCGTCGGCGGTGAAGTCGCCGGCCCAGGCCACGGCCATCATACCCTTGGCGCTGGCGGTACGTACGACTTCGGCCACCACGGCGACATCGAGATTGGCGCGCGCGGCGAGCGCGGCGAGTACGATCGGCGACAATCCTTCGCCCACCAGTCTGAGCACGGCGTCCTTGGTCAGCCGGCTGCGCGCCTTGAAGGTCTCGGCCTGGGTCATGGCCAGCTTGAGCGCGACGTGATCGAGCGCGAGTTCGAGTTCATCTTTAACGACGACGCCGTCGGCCACCTTGAGACGCTTCTTGACGATGTGGCCGAGCGCTTGAGTGGTCGCGCCATCGAGGTCACGTCGCGCGGCACGCGTCTTGAGCATCGACTCGGCGACAAACTCGGCGATGCGGAGCGCGGCGCGGTCCGACAATTTACGACGATTGACCAACGGATCATGCCAGGTCTTATGCACCGGCGCGGCGTCGATGATCAGATCAAGCGTCTCTTCGCGGATTTGGGCGCTCTGATTGCCAAGCAGCGCGGCAATAGCGTCCGTGTCCCCGGTGCCGACGATGGCCTTGGACACTGCTTCGCCGACATTGACGCGGCGCGAAATCGCCGCGAGGGAGCCGGCAATAGGGCTTGCCTCGATGATCTCGACGAGGTCCTGATCGGTCAGGACCGGCGAGAACTCGAGAACCGGCGCGGCAACCGAGATTTCGGGATCGCGCGCCAATGGGCAGATAATGTCGCGTGGCGCATCCGGCAATGTCTTTAACGCCTCGGATAGAACCCTGCGGACCCGTGGGAGCTGATCGCGGACCAGGAGCGTCAGCGCCTGATGCACGGTGCGCCACGCCTTGTCGGTGTCGGCCTTGTCCATGCCGGGAATGACGCGGCCGAGGCGCTCGGCCAGCTCGCAGCGAACATCGGCGCTGTCGTCGGCGGCAAGAACCAGTGATGCCTTTTCAGGCGTGGATGCGTTGGCGGCCGTGATCTGCCGGACGTTGGAGTCGGGGTCGTTGGCCAGTTAGAAGAGGATTTCGGGCTCCAGATCGTCCCGCGCGGCCAGGGCGCGGCGGACGTCCACGTCCGGATTGTCGAGCAGGTCACGCGCCTGTTCGTACGTTATCTTGCGCCCGGTCAAACCGAGCATTTGGACCAGCCGGGCCTGAGCGGGACTCATGCCGCCACTCCGCCGGCAAAGGCCGCGACCGAGAAAGTGCCCTTGCCCTGCTTCTTGACGGCATACATGGCGGCATCGGCCCTGGCGATCACCTGATCGACCGTCTCGCCGTTTGTCGCCGACCATGGGGCGATCCCAATCGAAAAGCCGAGCGGCTTATCGGGGCGACCCGAGTATGGCGCGAGCGTCTGAACGCGCTCGAGGATATATCGGGCGCGGCTTTCGGCGGCGGACCGATCGGCGCCCATCAGCCAGACGGCGAACTCATCGCCGCCCAAGCGGGCGACCAGATCGGTTGGCCGGGTCGACGCCAGCAAAATCTCTCGAACTTTCAACAGCGCCTCGTCGCCGGCGGCGTGTCCCTTGGTGTCGTTGACGGCCGTGAAATTATCGAGATCGACGTACAGCAGCGACGACAGCGCGGCGTCAGGGCGCGGTCGCGCGAGGTGGCGGGTCATCGAATCGATAAAGGCGCCGCGGTTGAGCAGTCCGGTCAGCGCGTCGGTGCGCGAAATCCTGAGGACATGCTCATGGTGGGTCAATTGCTCGATGGCGACGCCGATTTGATTGGCGATATCGGCGAGCAGCAGGCGATCGTCATCGGTCCACGTTCCGCGATCCACGGCACGCCAGAGCACGGCGGCGCCGTTGGTGAGGTTTTGGTATCGCGTCGGCGCCGCGAGCACTTGCCAATCACCGATCACGAGCTCGGCGGCACCGGCACCGGCGGCGATGCTGGCCAGAATTGGAGCGGCCTCTGCGGCGTCGAGCGAACCATAGCGCGCCGCAAGATCGTGGCGTGCGCCCGTATTGCCGGAGCCTTGCGTCGGGATCGCGCGAAAGACGTGGGTGTGGTCCGCGCCCAGGCCCCGCGCCAATGCCTCGGCGGCGACCGCCAGCATCGCCTCGGGATTCACTTCGTCGCGAAAAGCTCGCACGATCCGGGTCAACACCCGCTCGCGATTATGGACACGGGCGAAGGTCGCCTCGCGATCGCGTGGGTCGCTGATGTCGCGACAAACGCTGCGGGCGCCGACCCAGCGACCGTCGACAGCGAGCAGCGGCAATGCCGAGATCAGGGCACAAGCCGTCGTGCCGTCCCGGCGCCTGAGCCAGACCTCCTGTGCCTCGACGCGATGCTTGGTGAAGAAAAAATTTGCCGTTGAGCTCGTCCGGTCGAACAATGTGTCGGGGTCGACCGCCACCAGTTCGTCGGCGGCATATCCAAGCGCGCCCCGCGGCGCGACGAAAGCGAACTTGCGATTGGGCCCCGTCTCCCAGGTGAAGTCGGCGCAAATCTCGATGAAGTCACGATAGCGACGGCGGCTATCGACCAAAGCGCGACGCAAGCTGTAGTCGAGCGTCAGATCGCGGACCATACACAGCGCCGCGGCCCGGTCGTTGAGCGGCGGCACCGTGACTTGGAGATTCATGGCGGCGTCGCCCTCGCCGATGTCGACCATATCGACAAAGGCGCGATTGGATTTGATCGCTTTGAGTCCGAAGCCGGTCAGGCGGTCGAAGGCCGCGATGCCGTGACGTTGCTGCAAAGCGTGCGCTGCCGGATTCACGGCCGCGATTTCGCCTGTCTCGGCGACACGAAAGACGGCCTCTTCGTAGGCGGCAATCGAGGCCGACGACACGCTTCCGATCACATCTTGATCGCGGTCGGCCTTCAATTGAACGGCGATGGCATCAGCTTTCGGCATGCGATCCCGGCTCTGTAATGGTACTGGCCCCGGCGGCCCTTCAGCGCCGGCGCCGATTGATTGTTTCGACTGTGAATTTATGGCGTTTTCCCAAGGGGTTCCATCGCAATTCGCATCGTCCGCGCTGCACTAAAGTATGGGGCTTCATTGACAGGCCGGGGTGGCCATATATCTTGCCCGCCGTCAGGCCCGGTCGTGGGGCGAGACTCTTGGAATAAATCAATGAATATCAATGAATTAGAGAAGGCCATTGGGGCCGCTTGGGATGCGCGGGCCGAGCTGACGCCGGCCTATAAGGGTCCGCACCGCGACGCGGTTGTGACGGCGTTGGAATTGCTGGATTCGGGCAAGGCCCGCGTCGCAGAGCGTCGCAACACTTGGCTCGTCAATCAGTGGCTTAAGCAGGCCGTGCTGCTGTCGTTCCGACTGAATGACAACAGCGCCGTGCCAGGTGGCGCTGGAGGCGGCACATGGTGGGATAAAGTTCCGTCGAAGTTTGCCGGCTGGACGCCCGAACGCTTCAAGGCCGCCGGCTTTCGTGCCGTGCCGGGCGCCGTGGCGCGTCACTCGGCTTACATCGCGCCGGGCGTGATTTTGATGCCGTCCTTCGTCAACGTCGGCGCCTATGTCGATTCGGGGACGATGGTCGATACCTGGGCCACGGTCGGGAGCTGCGCCCAGATCGGCAAGAACTGTCACATCTCGGGGGGCGCCGGCATCGGCGGCGTGCTCGAGCCGTTGCAGGCCAATCCGGTTATCATTGAGGACAACTGCTTCATCGGCGCGCGCTCGGAAGTGGCCGAAGGCGTCATCGTCGAGGAAGGCGCGGTGCTGTCGATGGGTGTCTATATCGGCGCCTCGACGAAGATCATCGACCGCGCCACCGGCGAGGTTTTCCTCGGCCGCGTGCCATCGCATTCGGTCGTGGTCGCAGGATCGATGCCGGGCAAACCCTTGCCGAATGGCCAGCCGGGGCCAAACCTCTACTGCGCCGTCATCGTCAAGCGCGTCGACGCGCAGACCCGCGCCAAAGTATCCATCAACGAACTGCTTCGCGATTGAGCACCATGACCGCCTCGGCCGATCTAACCGCGCTGAGTGAGCCCTTGGCGCTGGCCCAGGCGTTGATTCGGCGGCCGAGCGTGACACCCAAGGACGAAGGCGCGCTCGATGTGCTGTCGGCGGCGCTGACGACGCTTGGGTTTGAATGTCACCGTCAGGTCTATGCCGACGACGGCGGCGCGCCGGTCGACAATCTCTACGCACGCCTTGGCACGGCGGGGCCAAACTTCTGCTTCGCGGGCCATACCGACGTCGTCCCGGTCGGCACCGGCTGGACGATGACGCCGTTTGACGCCACGATTCGCGATGGCATTCTCTATGGCCGTGGCGCTTCAGACATGAAAGCGGCCATCGCCGCGTTCGTCGCGGCCGTCGCGCGCCATCTCAAGGCGGGCGCGCCAAAGGGGTCGATCAGCCTGCTGATCACGGGCGACGAGGAAGGCGACGCCGTCAATGGAACCAAGAAGGTTCTCGCCTGGCTCAACGCGCGCGGTGAAAAACTCGACGCCTGCCTGGTGGGCGAGCCGACCAGCGCCAAAGTGCTGGGCGACACGATCAAAATCGGACGGCGCGGCAGTCTGACGGCAAAGCTCAAGGTGTTTGGCACCCAAGGGCATTCCGCCTATCCGCACCTCGCCGACAACCCGATTCCGCGGTTGATGAAGATGTTGGCCGCGATCACCGACCCGCCACTCGATTCCGGAAGCGCGCACTTTCAACCGTCGACGGTGGCGATCACGACGGTCGATGTCGGCAATACCGCGACCAATTTGATTCCAGCCGAAGCGACGGCGGGGTTCAACATTCGGTTCAACGATCTTCACTCCAGCGGGTCGTTACGGACATGGCTCACAGAGACGTTCGATCGCCTTGGCGGTGTCGGCAGCTACGACCTTGCCGTCAAGGTGTCGGGCGAGTCGTTCCTGACGCCGCCCGGACCGTTGAGCGCGCTGGTCGCCGATGCCGTGAAGGACATCACCAGTCGCCCGGCCGAGCTCTCGACCTCGGGCGGAACATCCGACGCGCGGTTCATCAAAGATGCCTGCCCGGTCGTCGAACTCGGCATGGTCGGTCTCACCATGCACAAGGCCAACGAGCAATGCTCGATTGCCGACTTAAGCGCGTTGACCTCGATTTATCAGCGCGTGCTTGATCGATTCTTCGCGCGCGCATGATGTCCGCTCGCCAGTTGGCGTCCGCTCTTTACGGTGTCTGGTTGCTGCTGCGCTGGGATGCCGGTGGCTTCAATTACATCGACCGAACCTTCGGCGGGTTTTGGCGGTCTTATCTGGTCGCGATCGCCCTCGGCCCCGTCTACTTCGCGCACTCGATTGTCGCGTTTCAGCCAAGCAAGACCGGGCCGGCGTTTGGCCTCTATATGGCGACAGAGTCGATCGCCTACGTCATGTCCTGGACGGTGTTCCCGTTTGTCATGATCACGGTTGCCCGCTCCCTTGACCGCGATTCGCGATATTTCGAGTACATGGTGGCCTACAACTGGTTCCAGCTCGCCGTCGGATTGGTGGCGCTCCCGATCACGATACTCACGGATATGCAGCTTATCGTGCCCGAAAGCGGGGCCTTCCTGAACCTCGTGGTGCTGGCCGCTTTCTTTGCCTATGGCACTTTCATTGCCCGGACCGCGCTCGATATTACGGCGGTGACCGCCGTTGGCGTCGTCTTTCTCGACTTCATCCTCAGCCTGATCGTGCGGCAAGTGGTGACACTGGCGAGCTAAGGCAGCCGAGTGATAGGATTTCCCCTCGCTGGTTTTGACGACGGGGATCCAACCGATGAAGCGCCGTGACGTTTTAGGTGCCGCCCTTGCGGGCTTGGCACCGTTTGATCCGTGGGGCCGCGCCTGGGCCGCGGATGTCGCGGCGGTGACGCTGTCGGGCGGGTCGACCACCTTGAAAGACGCCGACATTCGCGACTTCGCTAAGGGTCTCTCGGGCAACGTCGTGCTCCAAGGCGATGCCGGCTACGACGAGGCCAGGCAAATTTGGAACGCCATGTTCGACAAACGCCCGGCGCTGATCGCCCGCTGCGCGTCGACCGCGGATGTGGCGCGTGCCGTGCAATTCGCGCGCGGATATGACCTGCTGCTCGCGGTTCGCGGCGGCGGCCACAACATCGCCGGCCTGTCGACCTGCGATGGCGGCATGGTGATCGATTTGTCTTTGCTCCGCGGCGCCAAGATCGACCGCGCTGGACGCGTCGCGCGCGTTGCCGGCGGCTCTTTGCTCGCCGATCTCGATGACGCCGCCGTGCCGCAAGGTCTGGTCACGACCGCGGGCGTGGTTTCGTACACCGGCGCGGGCGGCCTGACGCTGGGTGGGGGCATCGGCCGGTTGCAAAGAACTCATGGCCTGACAATCGACAACGTACTCGGCGTCGAAATTGTCACTGCCGACGGCAAAGTGCTCCGGGCCAATAAGGACGAGAATCAGGACCTTCATTGGGCCGTCCGCGGCGGCGGCGGAAATTTCGGTGTCGTTACCGAGTTCCAGTACCGTCTGCATCCTTTCGACGGCAAAGTGACAACGTTCTCGATCGGCTTCGACCCCAGTGACGCCAAGAACCTGCTGGCCAACTATTTCGAATACGGCGCAAGTGCGCCCGACTGGGTCTATGTTTCGGCCGCCATGTCGACCGGACAAGATGGCAAGTCGAACCTCCGCGTCAGCGGCGTTCTGATCGGCACGCCCGATCAGCGTGAAGCGGCGGTGGCGGCGGTCCGCAAACTCGGCAGCCCGACATCCGATCGCGTCAATGTCGTCGACTATCTCGCCGTGCAGAAGTCGGCCGACGTTTCAAGTCGCTTCGGCAATTACCATTATTCCAAGGCCGGGTTTTTCGGCGAGACCACCAAGGACACGATCGATGCCCTGGTCGACTTCTTCAACGCCAACCCGATGCCGGGCGGCAATATGAGTTTGCTCACCATGGGCGGCGCGGTTGGTCGGGTTGCACCCGATGCCACCGCCTACCCCAATCGCGCCGCGACCCAAAACATCGACGTCGGCGGCGGCAGTTCGGACCGCGCCGCGGCCGATAAGCTCATGGCGTGGGGTCGGGCTTATTGGAAGGCGATTGTCGACCACACCGCCGGTGGCGGCTTCTACGTCAATCAAATGATGGAAGAAGGCGAACGCCGGGTGGCGGACAATTTCGGCGGCAACTACCAGCGCCTGAAAGCGATCAAAGCCAAGTACGATCCCGGAAATCAGTTCCGTCTCAACGCCAACATCAAACCAACCTGAGGAAGCCTCCGGTAAACCAAGAATTTACCGGTGCTTTGTAGGCTGGCGGTGTGGGAGTCGTTCGTTGGGAGGGAATCACCATGCTGCGTCTTGTCGCCCGCCTGATGCTGATCGCGGCGCCGCTGTCGGCCGCCGAGGTCTTCAATGCGAATACCATGCTGGGATGGGCGCGGACGTCCGATCCGGGCGCTGTCGCCTATGCCGAACTGCCGTTTCACGCCGGGCGCGATCGCACGGCCGGGCCGAGGCTTGGTTTTGCCATGACGGCACCGACCACAAGCCGCATCGGCGCGCGGCACGCCTTCACCGATGCGCCGCGTACGTTTGATCTTTGATTTTCGGGCGCAAGCCTCACGGCCGACTGGCACTGGTCGTTGCGCTCCGAAAAAGCCATTGCCTGGTCGACCGACCCCAACGACATCAAGGGCCCGCGCGATCGTCTTTTCGGCGGGACGGGATCTTGGATCGCCGTCGGGTTGCTGACCGCCGGCGCCGTGGCGGGCGTCTTCCTGATCACCGAGGATGACGTCCCCGCTTCGGCAACGCCGGGGCGATGATCGACGCGCGATTCGGGCCTTTATCAGCCGTTTTATTCCCTCAAATCAAAGATTTAGTTCTGCTATAACCACTCGCATGTGGGGGATGTCGCACGCCTTTCTGCGCGGGGCTTATACGCCGGTCATCACGCCGTTCAAGGACGGCGCGGTCGACTACGAGGCGTTCGCGCGGTTTGTCGACTGGCAGATCGCCCAGGGCAGCAATGGCATCGTGGTCGGCGGGACCTCGGGCGAATTCACGTCGTTGTCGGTCAGCGAACGTGAAAATTTGCTCCGCGTTGCGGTCGAGGTGACCAAACGGCGTGCCTTCGTCATTGCCCAAACCGGCGCGGCATCGGCGGCAGATACATTGGCGCTGACGGAACACGCCGGACAAGCTGGCGCGTCGGCGGTGCTGACGTTGACGCCCATGTACGCCAAACCGACTCAGGAAGGTTTGATCGCTTTCTATCGCGAAGTCGCGCGCCGCACCGATCGACCGCTCTTGATCTATCAGATCGCAAGCCGGACCAACATCACGCTTGAAGTCGAGACACTGGCGCGATTGCTGCAGGAGTGCCCTACCCTCGTCGGAATGAAGCATTCCGACGACGACCGCGACTATGCCTATGCCGTACTCGGCCGGCATGGCCCCGACTTCCGGCTGTTCCTGGGTTCATCGCAGATCGCGTGGGATTTGATTCCGGACGGCGCCGCCGGTTTGATCATTGCCCTTGGGAATATCGTGCCGCATGCCATTCGCCGGATGTGCGATGACGCGACGCACGGCAATACCGGTTCGGCGATGCGCATCCATGAAACCATCGCCCACGTCAACGACGCCGCATTTCTCGAAACCAGCCCGGGTCCGGTTAAGTACATGGCGTGGCGTATGGGTTTGATCCAACGGCTGGAGTACCGACTGCCCCTGCTGCCCCCCTCGGAAGCCTTGGCGGCGCGGCTCGATGTCGCGCTCGACGCGGCAGGTCTACTTCCAGCTCCGTAAAGCGATGAAACCTCGTCACGCGGGGTGACGAGGTTTCAGGAGGCCATCAGGCCGTTTGCAAGCGCCAAGAGGCGCGCATTTTTTCGCTTTCCAATGAAGCGACGGTGACTCTGTCCAATGTCACTTGCGGTGATGATGTACGATATCACCCGATCTGACCCGGTGGAGTCATGCTCGTTACGCACCCTCCTGCAGTCGTCTGGTCGCCTCGCCCGCTGCTTGCGACCCCGGCGGTCGGTGGCGAAGGCGTGAGGGGCGACCGTGCCGCACCCGATACTCCTGTTCGCCGCGACCGCGACACGATGATGCGCCGCCGTTCGCTGTTCGGCAATCGTGCGGCGCACAATCTGGCGTCGGCCAAGGGCTTAGGCTATCAGGTCATCGCACTGCACATGATTGGTCCGCGCTCGACTCGGGAAGGATTCCGCGATGGCTCATGGTTCGATGATCACGCTCAAGGCCAGCGATGGCCACAGCTTTGGCGCCTATAAGGCTTCGCCGGCCGGGACCGCGAAGGGCGGCGTCGTCATTTTGCAGGAGATCTTCGGCGTCAACAGCCACGTCAAGCATGTCTGCGACGAGTATGCCGGCGACGGCTACGTCGCGATCGCGCCGGCATTGTTCGACCGCATCGAGAAAAATGCCGAGATCGGTTATGCCGAAATCGGCCGCGCCCGCGAGATCGTCGGCAAGCTACTCGATTCGATGTTGATTGCCGACATGCAGGCCGCGATCGACGATATCAAAGGGGCGCGATTCGTCGTGCCGATCGGCTACTGCTATGGCGGCGCCATGGCCTACCTCGCCGCCTGCCGGTGCAACGGGATTTCTGGCGCCGTCGACTATTACGGCACCCGCACGATCCAATACTGCGAAACCATGACCCCAAAGGTTCCGGTCCAGTATCACTTCGGTCTCAAGGACAAGAGCATTCCGATCGAGGCCATCACCAAGATCAAGGCGGCGCACCCGGTCGGCACCTATCATATCTACGACGACGCCGATCACGGCTTCAGTTGTGACGAGCGACCGCAGTTCTACAACGCCGCCGCGACCAAGCTCGCTAAGGAACGCTCCCTGTCGTTCCTGGTCGACGTGATGCAATAAGCGTCACGTGACCGGCGAAATTCTCGGCTTTCCTGACGTCGCCACGGCGGTCGTCGTCGCGCTCGGGTTTGTCGCCGGCGGTCTGGCCAAAGGCGTTTTCGGGCTCGGCATGCCCCTGGTCGGTTTGCCGGTGATGGTGTTCGCCATCCCCTATCCGCTTGCCGTCGCCATGTTCCTGGTTCCGAATTACACAGCCAACGGACAGCAGATGTTTGAGGGCGGAAAGGCCCTCGCCCATGCGCGGCGGTTCTTGTGGCTTTTACTGCCGATGCTGGCGGTGATCCCATTCTCGGTGCGCATGCTGGTCAGCATGACGCCCGAAACTGGCCTTCTGGTGCTGGGGGCCCTATCGATCGTTTTTGCCGTCTATCAGATGTTTCCGGTGCAACTCAGCTGCCCGCCGGAACGCGAGAAAATCTGGAATCCGATTGTCGGCGTTGCCGCCGGCCTTCTCGCCGGCGTCTCGGGTATCTATGGGCCGGTGCTGATCATCTATTTGATGTCGCTCAGAATGCCGAAAGACGATTTCGTCGCGGCGCTATCGATGATGTATTTCACCGGCTCTATTGCGATTGGCACCATGCTCGCGCGCGAAGCCATTGTAACTTGGGACGTGGTCATCGCCTCTTGTATCGGCGCCGGCATCATCGGGCTCATGATGGTGATTGGCCGCGTGGTTCGCCGTCGTGTCGACGAGGTCCGGTATCGGAAAATGATTTTGTGGCTGTTGGTTGTCATGGGCGGCGACATGATTCGCCGCGGGGTTATTGGATAAGAGCCCTCAGACGTCCTCGGCACCCTGGCTGCGGGCCATCACCTCGTCGTAGGCGGCGAGGCCGGCATCCGGCTGACGCCGGCGCCCTGTGATCGTGCGCCAGATCGCGCCACCGATCAGTCGCATATCGAGCCTCGTGGTGACATGCTCGACGTACCAGAGATCGTCGGCGAAGCGCGAATCCCAGTCGGCGGCCCGGGTTGCGCCATGCGCAGTAAGGCCCGGGCGCAGATCGAGGCGACGCTGCTGCTGAGCCGAATAAAACTGCACGTAACTCGATGGATGCGTATCCGGGCCAACCAAGCTCATTGATCCACTGAGCACATTGATCAGGGCCGGTCCGATATCAAGACCAAACCGCCCCAGGGCGTCATTGATCGTCGCGACGAAGCGCCAGCGTCGAAACGGTCGGCCCTTGAGTCCGATGCACTCGATTCCTTCGATCGGCCAGCGGCGCGACATTAATCCGCCGGCAATCAACAGGCCAAGCCAGAGCGGGGAAAGCCCGACGAGAAGAACCGTGGCGACAGCAATATCGAGCGATCGCTTGTGTGCAAGCAGCTTGCGCCGGACCACGGGCGCACGCGGCTGCTCGGCCGCGGCCCGCTCCAGCAGCCCGCGAACGTCGCCGAGAATCCGCTGGGTGTTGATCCGGCCTCGGGCCAGGGCCGCCGCCTGCTCTCCGGCGCGGCGGATGAGATCGCCATCACGCAAGAAGTCGGTGAGCTCCCGCGCCGCGGCCGCGCCATCGCCCACGGGAAGCACGACCCCAGCTTGTCGCGCCTCGATCAGATCGCGCTGCCAGCCGCCACCGAGAACGGCAATCGGCTTTCCGGCGGCGAGGCCATCATAAAGGTGATGGCCAGGCTCGGACAGCGGCGTTTCAGGTTCGGTTCCAAAGGCCAGCACGACGGTCGCCGCCGCCAGCAAACCGGGCAGTGCCTGGCGTGGCAGTGCGGGCGTGAACCAAAGATTCCGCTCGAGCAAATCGAGACGCGCGGCGTGTAAGTTAAGATCAAGTCTGATCGGCCCATCGCCGCAAATCACGAAGGAGACTTCGGGCGCCTCGCGCCTCATCGCCGCGACGATCGCGAGCAATCTCCCGAAGGGCCGGTTGGGCGACAGAGACCCGGCGAAGACGACAAGCGGTCCGTGGGTCAAACGCGGATGAGTCGCAAAGAACGCTGGTCGGGGCATCGCCTTGGAAAAGAATTCGGTGTCGGCGCCGGCCGGGCTGATGACGATCGGCAACCTCTCACCCAGACGCGCAGCGAGCCAGCCGCGAATATCGGGTGACGCCGCGAGAGCGGCAAACGCACCGCGCCGGCGCCGGCGAAACCGGAAGACCGCCCACAGACCGGCAGCGCCCGGCCCTCCAATCCGCTCATCGAGAATGAACGGTGTTTCGCGGCGGCGACACGCCGCCATGGCGCCATGGCCTAGGCCCGACGACGGGTGCGCGATCAGGACCACATCGAGGTCGACAATCGCGCCGACTTCGCGAGCGGCAAAACGAGCGCCGCGATCGAATCGCTGCGGGCCGGCCGGCGAACCGAACCGCGCCGGCGCCAGGGCATCATCGAATACGCGAATATCGAGGCGAGGATCGCTCTTGGCCAATGCCATGAGATCGTCTCGGTGCGCAGCCAGAGCCGCGGCAAGGATGGTCACGCGGTGGCCAGCTCTCAGGAGCGGCAGCGCCAAATCATGGCTGCGGCTCGGCCCGGCTGCGGACGGCAGTCGGAACAGCGGGTCGACGATGAGGATATGGAGGCCGCCGGGGCTCATATCCCCCGCTTATACATAGATCATGGGGCTGACCCAAGCTGACACCACCATACGCGGCAAATCCGCCCTGTCATGGCGTACGTATCAGGTGATGGCTCATATCTCACCCAGCGCCTTGGCCCCGGCCCACCACCCCCCGTCCGAAACAATGTGGGCCTACGCCGTCGGTAATCTGGACGCGGCGTCGGCCGTCCTGGTTGCGACCCACCTCGCGCTGTGTCCAAAGTGCCGGCGCGAGCAGGCCAGCATGG
>VGEM01000078.1 GCA_016869315.1 Alphaproteobacteria bacterium
CTATCAAATCCTGCTCGGACAGGACCAGGGCCCACGCATGGGCTCGTTCATCGCCCTCTATGGTGTGAAAGAATCGATCGCCCTGCTGGACCGCGCGATCAAAGGCGACGACCTGGCGGCATGACCCGCCCCCTTGTGTACCCGGTACAGAAGAAGAAAGACGTTGCTTTTCTGCCACACCTGTCAGTCCGCGATGCGGTCTAATCGATGACCTCCCTATGAGAAATTCGATAGATCGGGGATAGTGCCGAAATCTCATATCTCGATGTGACCTAGGGGGAATACTCATGAACAACCGTCATTGGCTTTCGATCGCGGCTGCCTTTTCAGCGACCACGATGCTGACGACACCGTCGGCGGCGCAGACCGCCGGCCAACAGCAGGCGCAGTCGCCGATGCTGGAAGAAATCGTCGTCACGGCGCGTAAACGAGAAGAAAGCCTGATGGAAGTGCCGCTCGCCATCACCGCCTTTTCGGCCAGCGACGTCGAAGCCATGAACATCAAGGCGCTGAACGACGTCATGGTGATGACGCCGAGCTTTCACTTCGTGAATGCCCAGGGCGGCTCGGGCCGTAACGACCGGTCGGCCAACGCTCTCGTCTTCCGCGGCTTGTTCCTTGCCAACAACGTCGGTACCGGCGCCGGCGGTCAGTTGTTCATCGACGGTTCGCCAGTGATCGGCGCCCAGCCGCCGCCGACCGCCGACGTCGAGCGCATCGAGGTTCTGAAGGGGCCGCAGTCGGCCTACTTCGGCCGTTCGACCTTCGTAGGCGCGATCAATTTCGTGACCAAAGATCCGGCGATGGACCAGTTCAAGGGTCGCCTGTCGGCCGAATACTCGAGCTTTGGTTCCCACGATGGTGCGTTGACGTTCGAAGGGCCGCTGATCGAGGACAAATTGGCCGGCCGCATCACCGGCCGCCATTTCAAGCTCGGTGGCCCCTACACCAATGCCGCTGATACAAATCAGAAACTGGGCGAGCGCAGCACGGGCTCGATCACCGGTTCACTGGTGGCGACGCCGAACGACGCCCTCAGGATCAAACTGTGGGGCAACTGGTTCGAGGACAACGACGGCCCGCCGTCGCAGGCTGTGTTGCTCGAAGAAAATTTCAACTCGTTCGTCAACACCGACAAGAGCTGCACGCCGATCGGCAGCACGCCCCGTCCGCGCGCGGGCGCGCCCAATACGCGCGTCGGTTTCGGGTACTTCTGCGGCCGTTTGCCAGGTCTCAACGATCTGCCGAAGTCGATCATCTCCGGCGATTGGAGCCTCAATAATCCGAACACCATCGCCGCGCTTTATGCGCCGCCGCCGCAATGGCTGGTTTTCGATCCGCAGTTCCTGACCCACGGTGGCCTCAAGCGCCACGCCAAGCAGGCCATGCTGAGTATCGAATATGACCTCGATGGTTACACGATCGAGGCGCAGACGGCGGTGCACTTCGACAAGACACAAAACCTGATCGACCTCAACTACCGCGACGGCCGCAACCGCCCGAACCCGCTGTTTGCGGCTTCGCCGGCGACCCGCGTGGCGTGGCGCCAGTTCCTGTTGATGAGCCAAGGCAAGACCCGCGACTGGAGCCAGGAACTTCGCATCACCTCGCCGCAAGATCAGGCGCTCCGCTTCACCATCGGCGGGAACTACCTCGATGTCTATTCTCCGGGCGGCACGGTTTACGGCATGTCGACGATCGGACCTCTGTTCACCGCCGCCCGCACCCAGCAGGATGTTGCGACACCCGCCGTCTTTGGCGCGGCTTATTACGACATCACGGACGAGCTGACGCTGAGCGCCGAGGCCCGGTACCAGTGGGATAAGATCACGACCACGCCAAGAGTCGGCACAAACGGACTTATTGTGACGGGCCCAGCGGCAAACCCGTTGTCGGATACCTTCAAGAGCTTCTCGCCCCGCGTCTCGCTCGATTACAAGTTCAGCGAAGGCTCGACCGTTTACGCCTTGTTTTCGCGTGGCTTCCGACCGGGTGGGTTTAACACCGGCCTGGTTACGGCCACGCCTGCTTTGATCGATGCCTTGCGCCAGGTTGTGCCGAATGCGGCGGTTCCGTATTTGCAGGAGAAGATCGACAACTACGAAGCCGGCGTCAAAGCGACCTTATGGGATGGCCGCGCACGCGCAACCTTGACGGTGTTCCGAGATGTTTGGCTCAACGGCCAGGTCCAGAACAACGTGCCGGTGACGTTGCCTCCGGCGGTGCCGGGCGGACCGCCAATCGGCAATCTCATCGGCTTGATCATTAATAATGGCAAGGCGATCCTGAAGGGCGTCGAAGCCGAAGGTCAGGTGGCGGTGAGCGAAAACCTTCGCTTGTCCGGTATGTTTGGTATCAACGATACCGAGATCAAGTCGTTCGGCCTCGGGCTCGGCAACTGCGGCGATTGCAACTTCATCTATGGCAGCTTCGCCGGCGCGATCGGCAATTCGCTGCCGACGTCGCCGAAGTATATGTGGTCGCTGTCGGCCGACTATTCGGATCGCCTGGTCGGCGATTACGATTGGTTCGCCCGCGTCGATTACAACCACCAGGGCCGCACGTTTGTCGATTTCACCAACGTCGCCTGGACCGCGCCGTGGGATAACGTCAACGTCAAGCTCGGTGTGCGCAACGAAAGCCTGTCGATCGAAGCGTTCGTCAACAACTTGACCAAGAACGACGAATCGCCCTCCGGCATCTTCGGCGTCGATGTGTTCACGTTCCTCGTGCCGCCGCAAAAGAACGCCATTCGCCTGGCGCCGCCGGCGCCTCGGTCGGTCGGCGTGCGCGCGATCTATAACTTCTAAGCCAAGAGTATTGGCTTGAGTTCACGGGCCGGAGGGCGACCTCCGGCCCGACGTTTTTCTGCTTCGGATCGTGCCCTCGTCGCGCTGGTCTGCTAGTCTCGCGCGATGGATCACGCCACCGACGTCATGGGGTTCAAGGACGCCGTCGTCCTTCTTGTCATTGCCGGCGTGGTAATTCCCGTGTTGCACCGCTTTCGCATCAACCCGATCCTGGGTTTCCTCGGCGCTGGAATCTTGCTTGGGCCGCACGGCCTCGGGTCGCTCACGCCGCTCGCGCCCTGGCTGACGTGGGTCACCATCGCCGGCCGCGACGAGATTTCGGTGTTGGCCGAACTTGGCGTGGTCTTTCTCCTCTTCATTGTCGGCCTGGAGTTGTCATTCCGGCGCCTGAAAACCCTGCGCTGGCTGGTGTTCGGCCTGGGCAGTGTCCAGGTGCTGGTGTCGGCCACGATCATCGGCGCGATCGCCTGGCTGTTCGACAACTCGGCGGCAGCGGCCGCGGTCATCGGATTGGCGCTCGCGTTGTCTTCGACCGCGATCGTGGTCGATCTTCTGGCGCGCGAGAAACGCCTCACCAGCCATGCCGGCCGAACCTCGTTCGCCGTGCTGATGATGCAGGATTTCGCCGTCGTGCCGACGCTGTTCCTGGTCGGTACGCTGGCGCGCGATCCGGGCGCCAATCTTGCCGTGGATCTGATCTGGTCGCTCGCGCAAGGGGCGGCCATGATCGCGGCGATTGTCGTGGTCGGCCGTGTCGGCTTGAGCCCGTTCTTCCGGCTGGTGGCGAAGACGCCGACGCACGATGTGTTTGTCGCCGCGACGCTTCTGGTCATCGTCGTGAGCGGTGTCTTGGCGGCATGGTCGGGGATGTCGATGGCGCTGGGCGGCTTCGTCGCCGGCATCCTGCTCGCCGAAACCGAATATCGCCGTGCCATCGAGAGCGCGATCGAGCCTTTCAAGGGCCTGCTGATGGGCATCTTTTTCTTCACCGTCGGCATGGCGGTCGATCTGAGCCGGATCATTGCCGACCCCATCTTGTTGCCGCTCTCGGTGCTCGGTCTCGTTGCGGTCAAGGCGGCGGTGATGTTACCGGCGGCGCGCGCCTTTGGTGTGTCGTTGCCGGCCGCGATCGAAAGCGCGTTGGTGCTGGCCGGTGGTGGCGAGTTCGCCTTTGTCGTGTTCGGGCTGGCTGAGCGCACGGGCGTAATCGACGCCGACGTCGCGGGTTTCATGCTGCTGGTGACGGCAGCGACCATGTTGGTCACGCCAATGTTGGAGGTCGTTGCGCGCGGACTGGCGCGGCGCTGGGAGGTCGATCCGGCGGCGGGTCTCGGGCTCGATCATCCGATCGCCGAAGATGCGACGCCCAGGGTTCTGGTGATCGGCTACGGCCGCGTCGGCGCGCTGGTATCGGAAATGCTGGCGGTGCACGACGTATCTCACTTGATTGTCGAGCAGAACACGCTCGCGGTGACGCGCGGCCGCACCCAGGGACGGGCAATCTATTACGGCAACGCGACCGATCTCGGATTTCTCCGGCGTTGCGGCGTCGAACGGGTCAATTCGTTGGTCATCACCATCGGCAATCACGAAGCGATTAACCATATCGTCGCCGCGGTTCGCTCGATCAGGTCCGAGATCACGATCGTCGCCCGCGCCAAGGATGCAGCTCACGCCCGCGAACTTTATGCCGAGGGCGTCGGCGTCGCAGTGCCGGAAACCGTCGAGGCCAGCCTACAGCTGTCGGAAGCAGCCCTGGTCGCGAACGGCATCGCCATGGGCCCGGCGATCGCCTCGATCCACGAACGGCGCGATCAGTTCAGGCGCGAACTGCGAGAAAGATCCCCGGGCGTTCCCTTGACGTGATGTCGCTGCGACTTGCCGACACCTGTCGCTCACCGCCTCTACGAGCGCACTTGCTCGTGTGCTGTGATGGTGCCGACGACCCGACGATAGAGGGCGTCGGAAGTGTTCTTTCGCGGGACCATCCCCCCAAACGATGCGCCCACGAAAACTTGAAGGGACGGCCCGCGAGGGTCGTCCCTTCCTTATTCGCTAGACCGATCTCCTGCGCTGCTGGCGCGAGCCCGTCGGGGTGGGCGCTCGATCGGCGCCCTCGGCGGTTTTATCGCGGCTACCGCCTTGGCCCACGGTCTCGGTTTGGCGACCAGAAACTTGCGGGATTTCGACGGGCTGGGGTTGGACTTGATTGACCCCTGGCGTGAGTGACAATGGCGTGCGTGAAAGTGGCGTGCCTCACACCACCGTCGCGAACGTCCCCTTATCCGGCAAACAGACGTAGAGAATCTGCGCCGGTTCGAGGCCGACCGCCTTGATGCGGTGGCCTTGGCCGGTGGTGTCCCACAGCGTCAGCATGTCGCCGCGGACGAATTGACGGGTCTCGCCGTTCGAGACGGTGATGTTGATCTGGCCGGAGAACAGCGCGACGAACAGCAGGCCTTCGGCTTTGACGAAGTCGGTTTCATGCCCCGGCTGGGCGACGGCCATCTTCCACCACAGCACATTTTGATTCTTCGATGAGATGCGCTGCGGGCGGCCGGTTTGGGGCAGATCCACGGTCTGGAAGAACGAGTGACCCTGTGCGTCGACGTCGATGTTGGCGAATTTCATGATCTACGCTCCGTGCCGTCAAGATTTGAACGTGTAGTCGACGGTGCCTGGAAACGTCAGGCTCAAGGTGAGCACCGGTTCGCGGCTGGTGGCGAACGACGAGTGATGCAGCGCGAGGCCGTTGACGTAGACGCCTTCGCCCATGGCCGAGCGGCGCGTCTCGCCGTCCTGAAGCTTGTTCTCCAGGTGTCCCGACATGCACCAGACAAAGCGCGGCTGGTTGGTGAGGTGCATCTCTTCCGGCCCGCCGCCGACGGGCTCGGCCGGCTGGTTGAGGGAAATGCCCCAATAGGCGCCATCCTGCTTGGCGCTCTCGGCATAAAGCGGCGTGACGTCTTTCAGCGGAACCTCGACATGGCCCCAATAGGAACGTTGATTGGCGTCCATCAGGAAGCCTTTTATCTTGATGCCCATGACTTCGTCCTCACTTTGCCTGTGGCGCCGCGGCCGGTGCATCGGTCGCAACAAATGACATGCTCTCTTTGACGTCCCAAAACATCTCGACGCCGGCCGGCTCGCGCACCGCATCGCCGGCCGCCACCTCGCGGGTCTCGCCGCCGATCGTGACGGTCGCCTTACCCGACGTCAGATAAAGCAAAACGTCGGCCTTGGGCGTCGCCGGGTTAGTTTTTCCGGGGCCGGTGACACCCGCGACGCGCACGGTATTGCCCGGGAACATGTACCGCCGCACGGCGACTTTTGCGGCGTCGGTGCCGGCCTTCGGTCCTGCGGTGATGGCCTGCTCGGGCGTATCCTTGGCGCGGACGACGGCCGCCTTCGGATTTTTCTCGGTATGACCAACGGTGAAGGCGACAACGGTCGTGTCTTCGGCGGCGCCAGCGCGGCTCCGCAGGTTGCCGCTCGGCAGGCTGACGACATCGCCGGCCGAAATCGTCGTCGGCTTTCCGATCACGCCAACCTCGGCGGAACCCTTGACCACGTAGATCACGGTCTCGGACGTGATCTGATGCAGCACGCCGCCCTGGTCTTTCTTGAACGTCAGCACGCGAATGTCGCCGCTCGGAAACTTGAAGGTCTTCGAGCCGTACTTTGTGGCGTCGGCGGGTGCGTTCTTGAGCTCGTCGTCGCCGGCGGCGATGAGAATCCGCGCGCCGGTTTGTTCGGCGGCACCGGCCTGCTTGACCTCCCACTCGGCCATGGAAACTTCTTTGACCGATGCGCCGGGCACGACGTTGCTCGGCATGTGCAACGATTGAGCCATGGCGGATTGAGCCATCGCGGCGCTGGCCCAGGCCAGCGCCGTCGCCGTCAGCAGAATTTTTTTCATCGTCGTCGTCCCCTCTTGTCGTCGTGGCGGTCGGGTTCGAGTCGGACGATGGTGTTGTCGCCAGGACAGGCGACGTACACCTCGCCCCCGGGCCCGACCGCGAGCCCGGTTACGGTGTCGGCGGGCAAGTTTAGATCATCGACCTCAAGCGCCAAGCCGCCAGCCATCGGTGTTCGCTCTCCGGTCTTGGGATCCACCGAGAGCACCCGGCCGCGGCCCCGCTCGGCGATGGCGAGGTTGCCGGTCGGCAAGCGCACTACGCCGGTTGGCCGCTGCAGCGCGAACACCAAGGGTCGAACTTTCCGCGATTTCAAGTCGATATAGCTGACCTGGCCGGCGCCGTACTCGGTGACCCAGGCATCGTCGTCGCCTTCCACGTGCAGACCCACCGGATGCCGGAAGCCCTCGGCAATGGACTCGACGCCGGCAGACGTCAGGCGAACCAGGCGCCCTTCACGAGCGTCGACCGCATAGAGGTCACCGCTTTTCGAGACTGCCACGCCGCGCGGCGAGGACAGCGCGGTCGAGTCCAGGATCGCGCGGCCCGATGCCCGATCGATCAGGCGGATGCGCGTGCCGTGAACAACGGCGAGCATCCGATCATTTGCCGCGATGGCATGAGCGGGGCCGGACACGGCGCTCGGCAATGATGCGCCGCGTGCCATCTCGATCGCGCGTACGCCACCAGGCCCGACGACGAGCAACGCCGGCTGCTGTTCAATGGCGGCTAAACTCATCCCGACCGGCTGTGGGGTCTCAAGCGGAAAGGGGGTGGCCATCGCCTGCCCAGCAAGCCAAGTGAAAATCGAGATTATGAACATGGCGCGATGCCGAGGCGGCAAGATGGGCCCCGGCTTTCGCTGGGGCGACAGGATGGTTTTATTGTCACCCTGGCGTAAGCCAGGGTCCAGGCCTTTCCGCGGGGTGGACCAGACGGCCGGGATCAATAAAATGCGCCCGCTCCTCCAGGAATTCGGATTCCCCACCATGACCAGTTCGATGTTTCTCGCTGCTTCCATTTCCATGCTTCTTTCTGCCGCGCCCGTTTGGTCCCAAGACGCCGCCGAGACGCCGACCGATCCGCAGGTCGCCAAGGGGCTGTACCTGGCCCAGGCCGGGAACTGTTTCAGTTGCCACACGCGTGAGGGCGGCGAGCCCTTCGCCGGCGGGGTCGCGTTCGTCACTGATTTCGGCACGATCTATTCGACCAACATCACGTCGGACAAATCCGCCGGCATCGGCGGGTGGAGCGAGGAGCAGTTCATTCGCGCCATGCGAGAGGGTTACGATGCCGAGGGCAATCATCTCTACCCGGCGTTTCCGTACACCGATTTTGCCCTGATCACCGACGAGGATCTCAAGGCGATCTGGGCCTACGTGAAAACCCTCAAACCATCGACCCAACAACCGCCCGCCAACGACATGGGCTTTCCGTTCAACCAGCGGAGTTTGATGTCGGTGTGGAATGCGCTGTTCTTCAACGGCGCGCCGTTCAAGGCGACAGAGGGAAAAAGCGCCGAGTGGAATCGCGGCGCATATCTGGTCGAGGGCCTGGGCCATTGCGGTGCGTGTCACACGCCGCGAAATTTTCTCGGCGCCGAGGACGAAAGCCGCGCGCTGTCGGGCGGAACTTATCTCGATCGGGTTTCAGCGGAGTCCTACCGCGCCTGGTCGGCGGTCAACCTGACCTCGGCCGATGACGGCCTCAAGGCGTGGACGCGCGAAGATTTGATTTCGTATATGAAAACCGGCCACAGCAATCGCGCCGGAACTTATGGTCCGATGAACGAAGTGATCTCGAATAGCCTGCGCCATTTGACCGAGGCCGATCTCGCCGCGGTGGCGACATTTATCAAGGATCTGCCGCCGATCGAGCGCAGCAAACCGAGCGGGCTGCAAGCGGCCGAATTGCGCGAGGGCGACACGCAATACACGATCCATTGCGGCACCTGCCACTTGCCGACAGGACTGGGCTCTACACCGGGTTCCGAACTTGGACCCCCGTTGGTTGGCAGTGCGGTCGTGCAGGCCGATGACCCGGCGTCCCTGATCAATGTCATTCTTTACGGCGGCCAGGTTCCTCAGCCGCCGCCACCCAAGGGCTGGACGACGATGAAGCCGTTCGGAAACCTTCTCGACGACGAACAAGCGGCCGCGATCGCAACCTACGTTCGTTCAAGCTGGGGCAATCGTGGTGGTGTCGTGACCGCCGCGGACGTCGCCAAGCAGCGATAAACCGCTGTCGGCCCGGCCATTTTCGAGCATCGGCCAAGCGAAGGGCGCATTGCGTCGGCGGCCCCGGCTCGATATGGTGCGGGCTTAACGGTACGAGTCGCGACAAGCTGTAAACCGTTGAGTTAGAATGTGTTTTTCGCCCGACTGACTCCCCGGGCGCCGAAAGAGACTCGTCATGAACTACCAGGACCCTGCACCGCCCACCGTGGCGGAGCCGGTGGCTTCCTCAGCTGGCCCCACACCGGCCAAGATGCGGCGCGCCGTTCTCTGGGCCCTGTTGATCGCCGTGCTGGTGATCGGCGCCGTGGTCGGGTTCGACCTGTTTCGCAAGCAGATGATGGCCTCGTTCTTTGCCTCGCAAGCGCCGCCGCCGGTCACGGTCAGCTACGAGACAGTGACCACCGCTTCGGTCGCGCAAACCTTGTCGGCGATCGGCTCGATCGCGGCGGTGCATCAGGTGATGATCTCGCCCGAGACGGCCGGCAGCGTGACGGCCATTGCGTTCGTCGCCGGCCAGCCGGTCAAGGCCGGCGATCTGATCGTCCAACTCAATGACGCCACCGAGCGCGCCGAACTCGACGGGTTCCGCGCACAGCAGAAGTTGGCGGAGGTGGCCCTTCAGCGTGCCCGGTAGCTGGCATCCAGCAATGCCTCGTCGCAGGCGCAACTCGATCAGGCGCAAAGCAATTACGATACGGCCGCCGCTGGTATCGCCCGCGCCGAGGCCGTGATCAAACAGAAGGCCTTGCGCGCGCCGTTCGACGGCACGCTCGGCGTGCGGATGACCGAGGTCGGTCACTTCCTCGATCGCGGCAAACCGGTGGTTCAGATCACGAATCTCGACGAACTCTATGTCGAGTTCACGCTGCCCGAACAGGCGCGTCCCGAGATCGAGTTCGGTCAGGCGATCGACGTCAGCGTCGATGCCTACCCGGGCCGTACTTTCGCCGGCCAGATCGCGGTGATCGACCCGCAGATCAATGTCGCGACCCGTTCGATCAGGCTGCAGGCGATCGTTGCCAACCCCGAGCGGCTGCTCAATCCCGGCATGTTTGCGACGGTCAACGTGGCGTTGCCGCCTGCCGAAGGTCAGATCACGATCGCCGAGACGGCGTTGTCTTATTAACTCTACGGAAATTCGGTTTATGTGGTTTCCGAGAGCGACAAGGGCGGCAATGCCCTGATCGCGCGCCGCACCGCCGTCATGACCGACGCCGCGGTCGACGGACGATTGGTTGTCACCGCGGGCCTCAAGGCTGGCGACCGGGTGGTTACCACCGGCCTTGGCAAGTTGTTCGACGGCGCGCTGCTGACGCTGAGCGAGACGCCGACGCTGACCAAGCCGGCCGATATTCCGCGGCCGTGAGCAGGCGCGTTATGCCATGAATTTCACCGATCTCTTCATTCGCCGGCCGGTGCTGTCGATCGTCGTCAGTATGCTGATCTTGTTGATTGGAGGCCGGGCGCTGCTGGATCTTCCGCTGCGCGAATTTCCCGAGCTGACCAACACGGTGATCACGGTCTCGACCGGATATCCCGGCGCGCCGGCCGAGCTGATGCAGGGATTCATCACCACGCCGATCGAACAGGCGATCGCCTCGGTGGACGGCGTCGACTTTATCACTTCCGGCTCGCAGCAAAGCTCCAGCGTCGTCACCGCCACCATGAAGCTCAACCGCGACCCGGGCGAGGCGATGACCGAGGTGATGTCGAAGGTCCAGGAGGTGCGCTCGCAGCTGCCGCGCGAAGCCAATGATCCGATCATCGTCAAGTCGGTCGGCCAGAGCGTACAGTCGATGTATCTCAGCTTCTACAGCGCCGAGATGTCGGGCGAAGCGATCTCGGATTACATCGCGCGCGTGGTTCGGCCACTGTTGTCCACCGTCGAAGGCGTCGCCTCGGTCGATTTCATGGGCGGGCAGGTGTTCGCCATGCGGCTCTGGCTCGACCCCGAGCGGATGTCGGCGCGTGGCGTCACCGCCGACGAAGTTGCCGGGGCAATCCGAGCCAACAACTTCCAGTCGGCGCCGGGCCAGGCCAAAGGATATTTCACGGTCACCAATGTCACGGCCGACACCGCCCTGAGCGATGTCGAGGAATTCCGCAATCTGGTCGTCAAGTCTGAAGACGGCGCTCTGGTGCGCCTGCGCGATATTGCCAACGTCGAGCTAGGTCCGAAGGACTCGAACAGCGCCGCGACGCTGAATGGCGAAAGCGCGGTGATCGTCGGCGTGTCGCCGACACCGTCCGGCAATCCGCTCGACGTCTCGGCCGGCATTCACAAGCTGGTGCCCGACATCGAGCGTACTTTGCCGCCGTCTCTCAAATTCGATTTTCCCTACGACGTCGCGGTGTTCATCAGGGCCGCAATCAACGAGGTGGCGATCACCTTGATTGAATCGATGGCGATCGTGGTTGTCGTGATCTTCCTGTTTCTCGGCAATTTCCGTTCGGTGCTGATCCCGGTCGTGACCATTCCGCTGTCGATCGTCGGTGTCTGCGCCTTGATGCTGGCCGTCGGATTTAGCCTCAACATGCTGACAATGCCGGCGATGGTGCTGGCGATCGGCTTGGTGGTGGATGATGCCATCGTCGTCGTCGAAAACGTTTATCGCCATATCGAGGAGGGCGCGACGCCGGTGGCGGCGGCGCTGAAGGGTGCCCGCGAGATTGTGGGGCCGGTCGTCGCCATGACGCTGACGCTGGCCGCGGTTTACGCGCCGATCGGCTTCCTCGGCGGCATGACCGGCGCGCTGTTCCGCGAATTCGCCTTTACGCTCGCCGGCGCCGTGATCGTCTCGGGGGTGATCGCCCTGACGTTGTCGCCGATGATGTGCTCGATCTGGCTGAAGCAGCATGGCGCCGACGACCGGTTTGGCGTCGCCGTCGACCGCGCTTTCGCCCGCGTCACGGCGTTCTATCGCTGGCATCTTCATCGCGCGCTCGATTTCTGCCCGGTGGTCGGCGTCATTGCCGCCACGGTGATGGGCCTCGTCGTTTACATGTATCTCAACACCCGCCAGGTACTGGCGCCGGCCGAGGATCAGGGTGTCGCGCTCGCGATGATCGCGGCGCCCGAGTACATGAACCTCGACTACACCTCGATCTATGGCCAGAAACTCGACGACATCCTCGCCACGTATCCCGAATCGCGCACCCGGTTCGTGATGTTCGGGCCTGCCGCCGGCGGCGCCGGATCCGGCATGGCGGCCATGGATCTCAAGCCCTGGAGCCAGCGCGACCGTACCGCCATGGACATCCAGCCCGACTTGCAAGCCAAGCTCAACGATCTCGACGGGGTCAAGGCATTCGCCTTCAATTTTCCGCCGCTGCCGGGACCGTTCGGCGGTTTGCCCGTGCAATTCGTGATGTCGTCGGCGGGCGGTTACCAGGACATTCTGACCGCGATGGACAACCTCAAGACGGCCGCGCGCGCGAGCGGGCTCTTCATGGTGGTCGATAGCGATCTGACGTTCGAAAATCCGACCATCCGCCTCAAGATCGACCGGGCCAAGGCCAGCGACCTCGGTATCTCGATGCAAACGGTGGGCCAGACGCTGTCGATCCTGGTCGGCGAGAACTACGTCAATCGTTTCAGCCTGCAGGGGCGAAGCTACGAAGTGATCCCGCAAGTCGCACGTGCCGACCGCTTCACCGCCGACAAGCTAATGCGGTTCTACGTCAAGACCGCTTCCGGCGAGCAGATTCCGCTGTCGACCATTGTCTCCGCCGAGACGGTGGTCGAGCCCAATGCCTTGAAGCGCCACAACCAGCTGAATGCCGCCGTGTTCAGCGCGATTCCCGCCATCGGCGTGTCGATCGGCGAGACGGTCGACTTTTTGCGGGCGCAGGCTCAAACCTTGCCGCGCGGCTATACGTCGGACTTTCTGGCCGAGAGCCGGCAGTTCGTCGAAGAAGGCAATCAGCTGGTCTTCACGTTTCTCTTCGGCCTGATCGCGATCTATCTGGTGTTGGCGGCACAATTCGAAAGCCTGCGCGACCCGGTCGTCATTCTCGTCAGCGTGCCGATG
>VGEM01000079.1 GCA_016869315.1 Alphaproteobacteria bacterium
CATTCTCAACGTGCATCCGGCGCTGCTGCCGAAATTCGGCGGGCAGGGGATGTATGGCACGTTCGTGCACGAAGCGGTGCTGAAGGCGGGGGAGACGCGCACCGGCGCGACCATTCACATCGTCGACGGCGAATACGATCACGGCCCGATCGTCGCCCAGGCCGAAGTGCCGGTGCTGCCGGGCGACACGCCCGACACGCTGGCGGGGCGGGTTCAGGCGAAAGAGCGCGAACTCTTTCCCCAAACGCTCCGCGACATCGTCGCCGGCCGGCTCAATCTTAATCCCGGCGGCAGCGCACTCAATTGAATGGAGTGCGCTGTCGCCGGAAATGTCACCGGAATTACACCTATTCCCACGCTTTCAGGTTTTGCATCCGGACTCGCGGTTCGGCATTGATGCGGCTGACACGTCCGATGCGGATGACGCGCTCGCCGTGCTTGGTGAGGATCTCCTCGGCCGCCGCAACCTTGTCCGGCGCCGTCACGGCCACCATGCCGACGCCGCAATTGAACGTGCGCGCCATTTCGAGCGCGGCGACGCCGCCGGCTCTGGCCAGCCAGCGCATCATCGGCGGCAATTGGATCTTGCCGGCGTCGACCTCGACGCCAAACCCATCGGGCAACACCCGCGGAATGTTGTCGATGAACCCGCCGCCGGTGATGTGGGCGAGGGCTTTGATCGTCTTGGCGCGCACTGCGGCAAGGCAGCTTCGAACATAGATCCGGGTCGGCGTCAGCAGGGCGTCGCCCAGGCTACGTGCGGCGTCAAAAGGCGCCGGCGCGTCGTACGCCAGACCCGAGACCTCGACCACTTTCCGCACCAGCGAGTACCCATTCGAGTGAAAGCCCGACGAAGCGACCCCGAGCAGCACATCGCCCTCGGCGACATCGGCGCCGGTCAGGGCCTCGCCGCGTTCGACCGCGCCGACCGCAAATCCGGCCAGATCGTAGTGCCCCGGCGCGTACATTCCCGGCATCTCGGCTGTTTCGCCGCCGACCAGGGCGCAATCCGCCATCTTGCAGCCTTCGGCGATGCCGGCGATCACGGCCCGGGCGGCGGCGACGTCCAACTTTCCGGTGGCGAAATAGTCGAGGAAGAACAGCGGTTGTGCTCCCTGGACGACCAGGTCGTTCACCGACATCGCCACCAGATCGATGCCGATGCCGTGATGAATATTGGCGGCCTGGGCGATCAGGAGCTTGGTGCCCACGCCATCGGTGGTGGCGACCAGAACCGGGTCCTTGAATCCGGCCGCTTTGGGGTCGATGTAGGCGCCAAAGCCGCCGAGGGCCGCATCTGCCCCGATTCTTGCCGTACTTTTGGCCAATGGTTTGATTGCGTCGACCAGGGCGTTGCCGGCATCGATGTCGACCCCGGCGTCTTTGTACGATAAACCGTTGCGGGGCTGAGACATGCGCGTAGGACAGGTTTGTGCGGTGATGACGGACGGGCGCAACATAATGCAATGCTTCGCCTTGGCAAGCACGCGTGCCGCCCTGAGCGCGGCGCTTCTGGTCGCCGGTTTGAGCGGTCCTGTGACTGCCCAACCGGTAGAGAGCGCGCCGCTGCCGGCGCCGCCGCCAACGATAGAACCGATCGCAGATGGCGCCGTGGCCGAACCTTCTGTCGACTTGGCCGTTGAACCGGTCGTTGAACCTGCTCTTGATCCGGCCCTTGATCCGACCCTTGAGCAGGCCGTTGACCCGGCCGCCGACCCGATCGGCGATCTAATCTCGGCCAGCGACGCAGTCGAGCCCACCGCCGTCGCGCCGCCGCCGGTCGCCGTTGTCGAGCCCATGCCGCCGCGCGATCCGTTCCTGATCGAGGCGGTGCCGGTGGATGCTTCGGGCCCAAACACCGTCGCCGCGCGCGAGCGCGGTCTCGATCAGGGGCGCATGGCCGCTTATCGCCGATTAATTAGGCGCCTCCTGCCGGTCGAGGCGCAAGCGTCGGTCGCCAATTTGTCCCAGGCCGACGTGATCGACCTGGTCCAGGAATTTTCTGTTGCAAACGAAAGATCGTCGGCGGTGCGCTATCTCGCCGACCTTACGATCAAATTCAATCCATCAAGCGTGCGTGCGCTGTTTGGCAGCCGTCAGGTGCCATTCGCGGAAATCCCGAGCCGTCCGTTGATCGTTGTGCCGGTCGCGCGCCTCGACGCTGCGCTGCCTGCCGTGTTGTGGGGCGATCCCGATCCCTGGCTCTCGGCTTTCTCAAGGCTGCCCCCGGGAGACGGCCTGGTGCCTTTGGTCATGCCGCTCGGCGACATGGCGGACATCGCGGCCCTGACTGCCGATCAGGCCCTTGCCGGCGATGTCGACGCGCTCCGTGCATTTGCCGAGGCTCGTGGCGGCGATGGCGTCGTTCTCGCCGTTGTCGAGCCATCGCTCGAAACGCCCGACGCCGTGCAAGCGATGGTCAGCGAATTTCGGAATGGCGGCGGGCGGTTTGACATAACACTCGCCACCGCCGGACGTGGTCTCTCATTGTTGGATCCCGCGCTCGACCAGGCGGCGGCCGCGACGTTGCGCGAGGTTGAGGAAGCCTGGAAGCGGCGCACTCAGCTCGAGGTCGGAGTCGCCGGCGAGATCGTCGCGATCTCGGATATCGCCGCCTTGGCCGATTGGTTGTCGCTGAAGACCAAGCTGCGCAATGTCCCGATCGTCAACCGGGTTGACCTGCAGGCCATCACCCGCAGTCGCGTCCAGGTCGCGGTGGCTCACGCCGGCACGACCGAGCAGCTGCGCGCCGCGATGGCGCTTCAGGCCCTAGACTTGGCCGAAGCCGACGGCATTTGGATGATCGCGGTACGGGGCGCGCGGCCAGCGGACTCGGCAAGCGCCCCGCCAGCATTTTAGTCCTAGATGTCCGAGTCGCGTCAGATTCCGCTCGACCTCGGCCACCGTCCGGCGATGGGTCGCGCCGACTTTCTGGTCGGCCCCGCCAATTCCGATGCCGTGGCGTGGATCGATCGGTGGCCAGAATGGCCGAACCGCGCGCTGGCCATTTTTGGTCCCGCCGGATGCGGCAAAAGTCACCTGGCGCGGGTTTTTGCGACGCGGGCCGACGCCGCAATCGTGCCGGCCGCCGATATCGATCTTCGCCGCGCCGAGGTTTTGGCCAACGAGAAACGCGCCCTTGTGATCGAGGATGGCGACAGCCTCGCCCATCCTCGTGCGATTCTTCATGTGCTCAATGCACTCAGGGAATCGGCGAGGGGGCTGTTGATCACGGGCCGGGAGCCGCCGGCGCGCTGGACTGTGGCGCTGCCCGATCTTGCCTCACGCCTGAAAGCGCTCACCGCCGTCGGCATTCAGCCGCCCGATGACGAGATGTTCGCCGCGATCTTGGTGAAGCTCTTTGCCGATCGGCAGATTGCCATCGGCCCCGAGGTGGTGACGTATCTCGTCCGGCGCATCGACCGCAGTTTCGATGCGGCGCGCCGGATTGTCGCAGCCGCCGACGAGAGCGCGATGGCCGAGGGCCGCGCCATAACCGTCCCGTTGGTCAAGCGCCTGACCGATTCAATCTGACATGTCGCGGGGCCGGAGCAGTCGCACCAGCCGACCGGCGCCGCGCCGCGCCAGCCGCCATGTCGCGAGATCGAAGGCGATCTCGCACCATGTGCAGGTGGGGAAGCGGTCGTAAAGGCGGTCGATATCCTTCCGCCGGCCGCGATCGCCGCACAGGGCAACCGCCAGGGCATGTAGTCCGGGATTGTGAGCAATCGCGACCAGGGACTTGACGGTTCGCCGCTGGGCGCGAATGACCGACATCAGATCCCTTGGTGAGGCGAGGTATAAGCACGGTGGAAACGATACCGCGGGCTGGCGGAGTGCGCGGCGAAGGCCGGCGAATGTCTGTCGGGTTCGTCGCGCCGGCGAGCAGACCACGGCATCGGCCGTGAAACGCCGGCTCCCCAGCTCAGCCGCCAATCGTGTGCAGTCGCGCTTGCCGCGTAGCGTCAGCGCGCGATCGAAGTCGCGTCCCGTGGCAGAATCGGCCTGGGTCTTGGCGTGGCGGAGTAATACCAGCTTCAAGGTCATGATCTGGATATCGCCTTGACGCGTGGCGTTCGCAAGGGCGGAATCGTTGCCATTATCCGCCATCGTGTAACAATACGGTCATCTCCCGGCTTGATAATGTCGTGGTGTAGAGGTCGATAGCTCCATGGAATCTGCGGCACCGACGCGGCCCGAATGGGACCCGGAGCTCCCGATCGAGGCGATTGCGACACATCACCGGTTCGTCAATCGCGAACTGTCGTGGTTGGCCTTTAACGCCAGGGTCTTGGAGGAGGCGGGCAACCCGCGTCATCCATTGCTGGAACGGGTACGCTTTCTCTCGATCTCGGCCAGCAACCTCGACGAATTCTACATGGTGCGCGTCGCCGGACTGAAAGGTCAGGTTACCGCCGGCGTTGCGCTCACATCGGACGATGGCCTGACGCCTCAAGAGCAGCTCGATCGCATCAATGCCTATGTTCGCGATCTGTTCAAGATGCAGGACGCGATCTGGGGCGAGTTGTCGTCGCTGTTGACCAAGGAAGGCATTATCGTAGTCGCGCCCGGCGATCTGACGAATGCCGATTACGTCGCGCTCGACGCACATTTCATGGAACACATTTTTCCCGTGCTGACGCCGCTCGCCATCGATCCGGCTCACCCGTTTCCGTTCATTCCCAACCTTGGTCACGCCTTGATCCTCGAACTGGTCCGGATCGCCGACGCCGAAACCATGCGGGCCTTGGTGCCGATCCCGCCGCAAGTCGTGCGTTTCGTGCAGATCGGCAAGGTCGGCACGCGCTTTGTCCTGATGGAGGACGTTGTCCAGCTGTTTTCCGAGCACTTGTTTCCCGGTTATAAAGTTCACGCCACCGGCCACTTCCGCGTCATCCGAGATTCCGAAATGGAAGTGGACGAGGAAGCGCAGGACCTCGTTTCCAGTTTCGAATCGGCTCTCAAGCGGCGACGCTTGGGCGAGTGTATTCGACTCGCGCTCAGCGGCAACATGACGGCGGACCAGGTCAAGCTGATCTGCGATGAAATGAATGTCTCGCCGGCGGATACGTTCAAGATCGATGGCATGATTGGCCAGACCGATCTTCGCCACCTCATCATCGACTCGCGTCCCGACCTGCTGTTCCAGCCCTACAACGCGCGGTTCCCGGAACGGATCCGCGACTTTGGCGGAGACTGCTTCGCCGCCATCCGCCAGAAGGACATCATTGTCCACCACCCGTACGAGTCCTTTGACGTTGTCGTGCAGTTCCTGCGCCAGGCGGCGCGCGATCCTAACGTGTTGTCGATCAAGCAGACGCTCTATCGCACCAGTAAGGACAGTCCCATCGTCGAGGCGCTGATCGAGGCCGCCGAAGCCGGCAAATCGGTGACGGCCATGGTCGAACTCAAGGCGCGGTTCGACGAAGAAGCCAACATTCGCTGGGCGAGGGATCTGGAGCGCGCCGGGGCCAACGTCGTGTTCGGTTTCGTCAACTTGAAGACCCACGCCAAGATTTCGCTGGTCGTACGTCGCGAAGGCCACGAAACCCGGTCGTACGTGCACTTCGGCACCGGCAACTATCACCCGGTCACGGCGAAGATTTATACCGATCTCTCGTACTTCACCTGCGACGCGGCGCTTTGCCGGGACGCCGCCAAGGTGTTCAATTACATGACCGGTTACGCCAAGCCGGATCGGCTCGAGAAGCTCGCCATCGCACCCTTGGGCCTATCCGAGAAACTTCACGCGCTTATCGAGGACGAAATCGCCTTCGCCCGTGCCCGCAAGCCGGCGACCATCTGGGCCAAGATGAACTCGCTGGTGTCGTCTGACATCATCGACGCATTGTACCGTGCTTCAAGCGCCGGCGTGCGGATCGAACTCGTCGTGCGCGGCATTTGCTGTCTGCGCCCCGGCGTGCCGGGCTTGTCCGATAATATCCGCGTAAAGAGCATCGTCGGCCGGTTCCTCGAACATTCGCGCATTGTTTGTTTTGGCGCCGGATACCCATTGCCGTCGAAACACGCAAAGGTGTACGTGTCCTCCGCCGACTGGATGCCGCGCAATCTGATTGCCCGCGTCGAGAGTCTGGTGCCGATCGAAAATCCGACCGTGCATCAGCAGGTCCTCGAACAAATCATGGTCGCCAACCTCAACGACACGCAGCAAAGCTGGGAACTTGATGCCGACGGTCGCTATCATCGAACCCCTCCTGGCAAAAAGCCGTTTTCGGCGCACGAATTCTTCATGACCAACCCCAGCCTGTCGGGGCGCGGGAGCGCGCTGGAACGTACCCGCGCCCGCGCCCCCAAGCCGGTTCCCAGGCCGCCACAAAGCTGATATCAAGCGCTCCGCTTGCTTCATGTTGTCAACCTGGCGAAAGCCAGAATCGAGGTTTTTGTTCGCTGCGTTGAACGAAAATCCGGATTCCGGCGTTCGCCGGAATGACGACGGTGTGTTTGGCGGATGCGCGCATGGCTGAAGGCTCCCGCGGGCGGCAACGTCCGGTCGGCATCATTGACATCGGTTCCAACACCGTGCGCCTCGTCGTTTACAACGGCGAAACGCGCACGCCGATCCCGCTGCACAACGAAAAAGCCACCTGCGCCCTCGGCAAGGGGCTCGAGAAAACGGGGCTGCTCAACGCCGAGGGCGTCAAGATGGCCTTCGACACGGTGGCCCGTTTCGCCCGCATCTCCGAATCGATGGAAGTCTCGCGCCTCGACGTGCTCGCGACCGCCGCCGTGCGCGATGCCAAGGATGGTCCCGAGTTCGTCAAGGCGATTGAGAAGCGCTGCGGCATCAACGTCCAGGTGTTGACCGGCAAGCAGGAAGCCAAGCGCTCGGCCCTCGGAGTGCTCTGCGGCACGCCCGACGCCAATGGCGTGGTGGCCGATCTCGGCGGCGGCTCGTTGGAGCTGGTCAACGTCGCCAAGGGCGACATGAGCGATCACACCACATTGCCGCTCGGATTGCTGCGCCTGACGGAGGCCTCCGATGGCAACCGCACCAAGGCGATCAACATTATCGACACGGCGCTCGATAAGCAGGATTGGGTGCCTGGCGCTGCCAAGGATCGAAATCTCTATGCCGTCGGCGGCGCCTGGCGCGCACTCGCGCGGGTCTGCATCTCGCAGATGAACTACTCGCTGCACGTGCTCGATAGTTTCAGCCTGGCGCGCGAGCAGGCGGTTTCATTGTTCGAAGTGATCGCGCGCATGAGCGCCAAGTCGCTCGAACAGATCAAGGGTGTCTCGAAAAACCGGCTTGCCACGCTGCCTCTGGCGGCGGCGGTGCTCGAGCGCCTGCTTGAAGTGACCAAGCCGAAGAATGTGTTCTTCTCGATCTACGGCATGCGCGAAGGCCAGTTCTTCCGCGAGTTGCCCGAGGACATCAAAAAGCAGGACCCTCTCGTCAGCCTGGCCGAGAACATGGCGCGATCCGCGGGGCGTGCGCCCGAAGTCGGCCACGAAGTGTTTGCCTGGATGGCGCCGTTGTTCCCGGACGAAACCGAGATTCAGAAACGCCTGCGGCTTACGGCCTGCGTTCTGCGCGACGCCTGGTGGATGGAGCACCCCGACTATCGCGGCGAACAGGCGTTCCTCCGCGTGCTTCGACTGCCGTTCTTGGGGCTCAGCCACGAGGACCGCGCCGGTCTCGCGCTTGCCATGTTCTATCGCTACGGGACCGAGCCAAGCGGACCGATCATCGAACAGGCCCACGCGCTGCTGGAGGACAACCGCATTGCTCGTATTCGCACAATCGGATTGGCGCTGCGGCTCTCCTATGTCCTCGCCCCCGGCGTCACCGGCATCGTCAAGCGCACCAAATTGGTGCGCGAGGGCAAGACTTTGGTGCTGGTGATGAGCGAGAGCGAAGGGCTGTTTAAGGCTGGGTCGTTTCCGAGGCGGTTGCAGCGGCTGGCGCAACATCTCGGGCTCGAACATCGGATCGAGTGGAAGTAACGGAACCACGAATGTGCTTTGCACATTCGTGGTTCCGTCACCCCGCGCGCCGGCGCGGGGTCCAGAGTTTATTGGCTTGTTTTGAAACACAAACCTCTGGATGCTGCGCATAAAGCGCGGCATGACGGCGGTGACTAAGGCGCAGAGCGATCACTATTTCAATTCGTCACCCCGGCGAAGGCCGCGGTCCATGTGGCAAGCGGCGCGATAATTGAACAAATGATCCACCACCTCGACATCGCGGTTTCAGACCTCGCCCGCAGCCTGGCGTTCTACACGCAGGCGCTTGAGCCGCTCGGCCTACGGCCCGTGCTTCATCACAAGCGTCCGGGCGGCCACGAGGTGATTGGTTTTGGCGTGCTGCCAGATCCCGTCTTCTGGATTCGAAACGGCGAAGCCGCGGTCGGTCCCATTCACCTCGCTTTTCTTGCGCCGACCCGCGCCGCGGTCGACGCGTTCCACCGTGCGGCACTCGCCGCCGGCGGCACGTGCAACGGTCCACCGGGGCTACGCCCGCGGTACGCCGACAATTACTACGCGGCGTTTGTGATTGATCCGGATGGAAAGAATATTGAAGCGGTGAATAGGGCGAGTGCCGACGCTACCGCTCAAAAAACTCCACCGTCGCCCCATCCTTCCCCAACGCCACAGCAAGTTTCCCGGCCTTGAGCTTGAGCGCATCCGCGCCGTAAATATCGCGGCGCCAGCCATGGAGCGCTTCGACGTCGGCGGTGTCGGATTTGGCGATTTCCTCAATATCATCCGAGGAGGCGATCAATCGAGGCGCGACGTGATGGGCCTCGCTCTTGACCTTTAACAACAGCTTGAGCAGCTCGACCATGGCGCGCGGGCCTTGGTCGATGGGGTCGTTGTGCTGGACCTTCGGCCACTCGGACTCGGGCAGCGCCCGGCCGCGTTGACCCGCGGCAATGACGCCCGCGGCAAAGCGCTCGGCGCCAAGTTGCTTGGCCAGGCGTGAACGCTTGATGTCGTCGACCGTCTCCGGCGGATGGGCAGCCAGCTCGGCCAGCGCCTCGTCCTTGGCCACGCGCTGACGTGGCCAGTCGAGGGTTCGTGCGGTTTCCTCGCGCCAGGCGGCAAGCTCGCGCAGAACGGCAGCCATGCGACTGCCGCGAAGCCGCGCCTTGATCCGCTTCCAGGCGTCACGCGGATCGATGCGATAGGTCTTCTCGCTGGTGAGGACCATCATTTCTTCGTTCAGCCACTGCGTGCGCCCATTTCGATCAAGTGTCTCGGCGAGCTTGGCGAAAACCTTGCGGAGGTGCGTCACATCGCCGAGGGCGTACTTGACCTGGCGATCGGTGAGGGGCCGGCGTGACCAATCGGTGAAGCGCTGCGATTTGTCGAGTTGCGCGCCGGCGAGTTTCGAGACCAGGGTCTCGTATCCAACCTGGTCGCCGAAGCCGCACACCATGGCGGCAACTTGCGTGTCGAAAACCGGGTGCGGGAGGCTGCCGCTCTCATGGAGGAAGATCTCGAGGTCCTGCCGCGCGGCGTGAAACACCTTGAGCACGTTCTCGTTGGCGAACAGATCGTAAAGCGGTTTCAGATCGATGCCGGGCGCCAGCGGGTCGATGGCGTGGGCCTCCTTGTCGCCGCCGATCTGGATCAGGCAGAGCTTGGCCCAGTAGGTCGTCTCGCGCATGAACTCGGTGTCGACCGTCACAAACTCTTCGCGCGCAAGCCGCTGGCACAACGCAGTCAGGCTCGCGGTATCGGAAATGAGGTGAGGGCCGGGGTTCATGGGCCACGGGTGTAATCCCCTGCCGGGTTTGCATCAATCGATGGATTTGCCTGCCAACCCGTTGCCCCGCCTTGACAAACGGGGCCGTCCGGTGTGCTTTCCAGCCGCCCCGCGCGAAGCCTGAATTCGCGCAAAACCGGCCATTTTCAGCGAGTCCCGCCGATGCATCGTTACCGGAGTCACACCTGCGCCGCCCTTCGCCTGGAGGATGCCGGCAAAGAGGTCCGTATTGCCGGCTGGGTCCACCGCAAGCGCGATCACGGGAATTTGCTGTTTGTCGACCTCAGGGACATGTACGGCATCACCCAGTGCGTCGCCGATTCTTCGAGCCCGATCTTCAAGCAGCTCGAAGGCGTGCCGCCGGAAAGCGTGATCTCGGTGACCGGCAAGGTGGTGCCGCGCGTCGCCGAGACCGTCAACGACAAGCTCGCGACCGGCAAGGTCGAAGTGGTCGCCGCCCGCGTCGATCTGTTGTCCGATGCCGCCGTCCTGCCGATGCAGGTCGCTGGCGAGCAGGATTACTCCGAAGATATGCGGTTGACCTACCGCTTCCTCGATCTTCGCCGCGAAAAGATGCGCGACAACATGCTGCTGCGCAGCCGTGTCATCGCCAGCATCCGTCGCCGCATGTGGGACGCGGGCTTCGTCGAATTCCAAACGCCGATCCTGACCGCGAGTTCGCCCGAAGGCGCGCGCGACTTTCTGGTCCCGGCCCGCATGCATCCCGGCAAGTTCTACGCCCTGCCGCAGGCCCCGCAGCAGTTCAAACAGTTGCTGATGACGTCCGGCTTCGATCGCTATTTCCAGATCGCGCCCTGCTTCCGCGACGAAGACAGCCGCGCCGATCGTTCGCCGGGCGAGTTTTATCAGCTCGACTTTGAGATGGCCTTTGCGACGCAGGACGACGTGTTCTCGACCATCGAGCCGGTCATGGCCGGTGTTTTCGAGGAATTCGTCCGTGGCCGGTCCGTCTCCAAGCCGCCGTTCGTGCGCATCCCCTACGAAGAGGCGATGCTCAGGTATGGCAGCGACAAGCCTGATTTGCGGAACCCGCTCTTGGTCACCGATGTCACCGACGCGTTCAGGGGCTCGGGATTCGGTCTGTTCGCCAAGGCCATCGACAAGGGCTCGATCGTTCGCGCGATTCCGGCGCCCAAGTCTGCCGACCAGGCGCGGAGCTGGTTCGACAAGCTGAACGACTGGGCGCGCGAGAACGGCGCCGGCGGCCTTGGGTACATTATCTACAAAGACGGCGAGGCCAAGGGCCCGATCGCCAAGAACCTGGACGCCGACCGCGTCGCCAGGATCAAAACTCTCACCGGCGTGCAGGACGGCGACAGCGTGTTCTTCGCCTGCGACAAGAAATCGGTCGCCGAAAAATTCGCCGGCCTGGTACGCACCAAAGTTTGCGCCGAGCTCGGTTTGTTGGAACAGAACCACTTCAAATTCTGCTGGATCGTCGACTTTCCGATGTACGAAAAGAACCCGGACACCGGGGCGATCGAGTTCAGCCACAACCCGTTTTCGATGCCGCAAGGCGAGCTCGAAGCGCTGACCACCAAGGACCCGCTCGAGATCAAGGCGTTTCAGTATGACATTGTCTGCAACGGCGTCGAGCTGTCGTCGGGCGCGATCCGGAACCATCGTCCCGAGGTGATGTACAAGGCATTCGAGATTGCCGGTTACACCAAGGACGATGTCGAAACGCGTTTCGGCGGCCTGCTCAACGCCTTCAAGTACGGCGCGCCGCCGCACGGCGGCTCGGCACCCGGCATCGATCGTATCGTCATGCTGCTGGCGGACGAGCCGAACATCCGCGAGGTGATTCTGTTCCCGATGACCGGCAAGGCGGAAGATCTGCTGATGCAGGCGCCGAACACCGTGAGCCCGAAGCAATTGCGCGAGCTGCACATCAAGCTGGATTTGCCGAAGACGTCGGAAGAGAAGAAGGCCGCGCCTAGCGCGACTTGAGGCCGAGGCGGCTGCGCCGCTCCTGCTTGATCGCGTACATCGCCGCGTCGGCGGCTTCGAGCAGCGGTTTGATCTCGGCGTCGGCCGAGTACATGTGCATGCCGCAGCTCGCCTTGATCTGGATATTCGTGCCGTTCCAGTTGGCGTAGGCGTTATTGATCTTGCGGTCCAAATCCTCGGCACGGCGCACGCCGTTCTGCTTGTTCGAGCGCGGCAACAGGATCGCGAACTCGTCGCCGCCAAGGCGACCGACGTAGTCGGTGTCGCGCACCTGCGTCTTGATCAAATTCGAAACCGTCGTGAGAACTTCATCGCCGGCGGCATGGCCATGGGTGTCGTTGATCGGCTTGAATTCGTCGAGGTCGACGAAGATCAATACGCCGCCGACGCCATGGCGTTTGGCAATGGATAGTTCGTGCGAAAGACGCTCTTCGAAGCCGCGGCGGTTGAGAACCTTCGTCAGCCCGTCGGTGGTGGCGAGGTTCTCGAGTTCGGCAATGCGCTTGTCCTGGCGCTTCAAGTGTTCGGAAATTTCCTGCACCAAGCCATGCGCGAGCTGTGAAATTTGTTTGATCGACGCGCTTTCTTGAGACAGCAGCGCCTGCTCGGTGACGCGGAGCAGCTGGGTCAGCTTGGTGACAATCGGGCTGCTCAGGCCGTCCCGCAGGTCGACCGTCTCGGTGTCGAGCTGTTGAACCGCGTCGCCCATCAGCGGGTCCCTTGCCCTAGGATGTTCGCACCAGGTCAGGTGCTCTTCGTTGTAGGCTCTACCTCGGATAGGCAACGATTAATAGCTTCGCGGCGCAATCAGAGGTAAACACTAGTATTAGTAGAGTTTATTCCAGATCAGAACCTTCTTACGGTAGCAAGGCGGCACTCAAAAGGCAAGGTTCCTCTCTAAAGAAGCTATGTAATTCAATCGCTAACAGGTCGATGCGCCGCGGTTTGGTCGAATTTCGCCGCCGGCGGCCGCAATTTGCCGCTGAGAACGCCGGGGGCCTCGGACCTCTGACCAGCAGCGCTTTCCCATAGGCGCTAAGAAAAGCATGACTTTTGCAGTGACCTGATTCGCGGCGGCTCGCGAAGATGCCTGTAGAGTTTTGTGGCGTCCATGGTGATTCGGTGGACCGCCGTGACGCTAATGATCATCGA
>VGEM01000080.1 GCA_016869315.1 Alphaproteobacteria bacterium
ATTGCTCCTTGCTGCCGATGTCCTGGGCATTCCAGCGCTTGAAGCCTTCCAGAAAGTCCATCACGCCTTCCTGGTCGAGCTTGTCGAAGCGGGCCTTGTGCGCCTCTTTCATCTTGGGCGGCAGATCGAAGGCATCGACCTTGACTTCGGTGGTCTTCGCTTCAGCGTCGGCGGCCGAGGCGGCGGCGAGCGCGGCCGAGGTCGAGGTGAGGGCGGTGCGACGATTCATCATGGTCGTGTCCTCCCTTACATCCGGTCACGTGGTGGAACCGTGCCGGTCGGGATGCCCGACTGGCCGGTCTCGCGCGTGAGCACGGCAAACGTGCGCGTGATGAAGTCGTCGCGCTCGGCCTCCCACGCAACCTTTTGCTCGGCGGTTGGCTCGTAGGCCTCGAGTTTTTTCGGATCGATCGACTTCTTCTCGGCGAGGAAATGTTCCAGCACCATCATCCGGCGCTTGAGCGACCAGTGCTCGGCGCCGAGCGCAACAAATGCCGACATCAGATTGTCAGTATGAGGATTGTCGAGATACACCGCACGATCCCAGTCGCCCTTGATATAGGGCGCGGCATAGGTAGCGCGGTCCTTTTTCTCTTCAGCCATGTTGGCCTCCTTGGGTTGGAATAAACAACGTGAGCACAAAACAAAAAAAGACAGCGTCAGCGCGCGATCATGCCGCCGTCGATATTGAACGCGATCCCAGAGAATTTCCGGGCGGCATCGGACGCGAAGTAAACCACCGCTGTCGCAACGTCGCCGGGGTAGAGGGGATAGCCCAGCGGCATCGAGCGGGTTTTCCTGATGCCGGCGACGAAATCCTGCTCGGTCAATTTTCGCGCGCGCGCCATGCCGGGGGTCCAGGTGGAGCCGGGATGAAGCGAGATCGAGCGAATGCCGAATGGCTTGCCGTCAAGGGCCGCAGCCTTGGACAAGCCGAACATGCCGCCTTTTGACGCGGGATAGGCGAAACCGCCGGCGCTGCCGTAGTGGCCCGCGGTCGAGTTCATGTTGAGAACCACGCCCTTGGATTTCTTGAGCAAGCGCCAGGCGTGGGTGGTGCCGAGAAATGCGCCCTCGATATTGAGGCGCATCATGTAGAGCACCGTATCCATGTCGGTGTCTTCGAGCGCGCCGCCGGTGGTATTGCCGGCGTTGTTGAGTAGGATGTCGAGGCGGCCAAATTGCTTCTCGATGATGGCGACGGCGTCGATCCAATCCTGCTCCACCGTCACGTCGAGCTTGATGTAATCGGCGGTGCCGCCTTGATCGCGCACCTGGCGGACGGTCTCGGACCCCGGCTCCAGCTCGCGGCCCTTGAGCAGCCCTGCGCCGCGTGCCGATAGCGAGCCGCCTTGCTCGCTGCGGCCGGTCGAGATGATGGTCGCGCCGGCGCGGCTCATGGCCAGCGCGCAGGTTTGGCCGATCCCTGATTCGCTGCCGGTCAGCAGCGCGACTTTGCCCTTGAGCGAGCCGACGCGTGACGCCTGCTCGGCGGTCGCGTTCATGGTCACCGGCGCGCTCATGACATCGCTCCGTCGTCGAGCTGGAGCAGGATACCGGTGTAGAAAATCGCGGCTTCGGAGGCGAGAAACGTCACGGCGCTTGCGATTTCGGCGGCGCTTCCCGTGCCGACCATCAACGCATTGACGCGGACGTTGTCGTCCTTAGCGGCGCAGTTGAGGGTGGCGCAACGGGTCATCTGCATGATGCCGTTGGTCGCGGCGGTGGCGGCCACGGCCCCGGAGGCGCCGCGCCGGCCGGCATTGGACGTGACGGTGATGAAGCGACCGCCGCCGCCTGCGCGCAGTCGCGGGATGCCGTACTTCATCGCGAGAAAGGTGCGGATATAGGTCGCTTCCATGACCCTGCGGAAGCCCGGGAGGTCGACGTCGCCGAACGCGCCGTTCGCTTCGGGCATCACCAGGTTGACGATGATGTCGGCCGCTTCATTCGCCAGGGCCGCCTTGTAGGCGTCTTCTGTCGCGGCGTCCGGCAGCATTCGTTTGACGCTGCCGCCGGCGGCGGTGAGATCCTGGGCGATCGCATCGGCCAGTTCGCCGTCCGGCCCGAGCAGCAGGCATTTCTGCCCGGTAACAGTTTTTTCTTGGGCGTTGGCTGACGGCAGGCCGGCCGCGGATATTGCCGCAGTCGCCACTCCGATCACCCCACGCCGATCGACGGCCGTCATGGTTGCCTCCCAGGCGTCCCCGAACCTGGAGAGGTTAGGTCAATCGGTTGTCACCGTCTCAGGGAAAATTCTCCGGAAAAACAGGGGTATGCATACTAGGTTGGGATCACGACCTCTTTTTCCTCGCCATTTTGGCGCCGACTTTGGCAGGTAAAGCCTTGATCTCGTCGCCCTGGCCGAATTCTGACGCGCGACCGCAAGCTCGCGGCGGCGGCGAGGTCGTTCGTTGAGGTTGAGCTGGTTTGAATAAGTTTAAGCGCGAAGAATTATTCTCTGACTCAGGCTCGGGCTCGACTTCTCTACCTCCCCACAAAAATCGCCTTCGGGATCATCGCGTGAATGCCGATGGTGCCGTTGACCACCTGGGTCACTTCGAAATCCACTGCCACGCTGCCGATCATGTAGGCCTCTTCTTTGGAGAGTCTCGGGAAACGCTCGGTGATGAATTTGATCGTCTCGCGCGCCGCCAGCACCATGGCCTTATCGAGGTCGTTCGACAGACCCATCACAATCCAATGATTGGCCGTTTCAGCCCGGGTCCAGGTCAGCTTCATGTCCTTGCGCACGATGAATTGCATTTTCCCGCGCAGGCCGGTTTCGATGGCGCTGACATTGATTTCGCCGTGGCCTTGCGAGGCATGGCCGTCGCCGGCCGAAAACAGCGCGCCTTTGACGTGCACCGGAATATAGAGCGTCGCGCCGGCGCCGAGGTCCTTGTTGTCGAGATTGCCGGCATGGATGCCGGGCGGACCGCTTGAGATGCGTCCCAAGGGCGGCGGCGGTGCGACGCCCATGGTGCCGAAGAACGGACGGTTGAGCGACACGACAACGCCGGGCGCGACTTCGGCGGTCTTGGATGCGCGATTGAGCTTGAAGACGCGCTGCCAGGATGACGTGAAATCTTCGACCAGCAGGCCCGCGTAGGGTCGGATGACGTTGTAACCATAATCATGGGCGAGATCGACTTGCAGAATGCGGACTTCGAGCACATCGCCCGGCTCGGCGCCGTTGACGTAAATCGGTCCGGTCAGGACGTGCGGTCCCGGTCCGCGCGGCAATTCGTGGAAAATGTCGCGGACATATTGCGGCACGGCGGAGGCGGGAACGGCGCCCGAGGCATCGACCTCCGACGGGTCGATCTGGGTCGCGGTTTCGAACGTCACGGTGTCGCCGGAGTTGATGGTCAACGCCGGTTTCTGCGCCGCATCGAAGTAGCCGCGTTGCACCGTCGTCGGGCTCGGCATCAAGGTATGATCCGCGGCGCCGGCCGCGGCGGCCAACACCAGACTGCTGAATAGAACGAGGCTCACAGACTGATTACGCATCGATCCCCTCCGAATTTGTCTCGCGAGCCTATCGCGACGGCTAGCGAAGCGGCGAGGAAAATGTTGAAGTATGGGCACGATTGGGGAGGCGGCGGCGATGACGAACATGACACGGCGCGGCGTGCTGGGCTCGGCCCTGGCGACAGCGGCGGCATCAGCCCACGCGCAAGACGGCAAGATTCGCGCCTACGAGCACGGCGACAACAAAACCGGTGGCGGCCTGACGCTCCGCCTGGTCGAGCGTCCGGCGCCCAAGGCAGGCCCCGGGCAGGTGGTGATGCGCGTGCGCGCCACCGGCCTCAATGCCCGCGACCGCAGCCTGATGCGCGGCGTGCGCATCTATGGTGGCGCCGGCGACCGGCCTACGCTGGTGCCCTTCGACGACAATGCCGGCGATGTGCTGTCGGTCGGCTCCGGCGTGACCCGGGTTAAGCCGGGCGACCGCGTGATCTGCACGCACTTTCCGCTGTGGATCGACGGCCCGTGGGATGACATCACGATGACCAAAATGGACTTCGGCGTGAACGTCGACGGGTTTTGCGCCGAGCAGGCGTTGGCGCCGGCCGACGGTCTGGTGAAGATTCCCGATTCACTGTCTTACGAGGAAGCCTGCACGCTGCCCAATGCCGGGTTGACGGCCTGGAACGCGGTGATGGTCGAATCGAAACCGGTGGCGGGCGAGACGGTACTGACCCTCGGCACCGGCGGTGTGTCGGTGTTTTGCATGCAATGGGCGAAGCTGACCGGCGCCCGTGTCGGGATTTCGTCGTCGAGCGACCAAAAACTGGCGCGCATGAAGGACCTCGGGGCCGATTTCACCATCAACTACAAGACCACCCCCAACTGGCACGAAGCGGCAATGGCCGCGACCGGCGGCAAGGGCCTCGACGTGGTCTACAACACCGTCGGCATCGGCGAGATGGAGCGCGCGATCCGTGCCTCGGCGTCCAACGGCCGGATCATGGTGATCGGTGCAAATCCAACCAACCCCGCCGGCACGACAACGGAAGACCAGGGCCTGAGAGACTTTCCCCGCAGCATGATCATGCGCCGTCTCAAGGTTCAGGGCGTGCTGGTCGGCAGCCGCAAGATGCTGGAAGACCTGGTCGCGACCGCCGCCGAACGCAAGGTCAAGCCGGTGATCGACCGCGTGTTCCCGTTCGAGCAAGTGCGCGAGGCGATCGCCTACCTCGAGAGCGGCGGGAAGGCCGGGAAGATTGTGATCAAGGTGAGTTAGCGCGGCGTACTGTGTCGTCTTCAAACTTGATCCAAGGACCCAGGGTCACTGGCACAATCGTGCGATTGGCCCTGAACCCCGGCATCATGCGTGAGGGTGACAGTTTGGTAGAGGGCGAATCGGAATTAATCTTGCGAAACAGCGTCGCCTTTCTCTGATTTCACCGTCACTCAAATCGTCCGCGCTAATTTCGCAGCGTCAAACGTCGCGGCCCAAATGCCGCGCGGGGCGACGCAATCGCCAATCGCAAGGGCGCCTTCCGGAACTTTGTTCGCGACGGTGCCGGTGTTGACAACGATGGCATCGAACGGCCCGATCTGCTCGCCGGTGGACAACGTGGCATAACGGTCAGCGACGTTCGCGACCGTCGTTTCACCGATCAACTTAAGGCCGGTTTGCCGTAGGCGCGCGGCGACGGTCTTGATCTCCCAAGTCGTGCTGAGCACGGCTTCGCCGAGCACGCGTTCGGGTGTTGTCGCCGTGACCGATGTGACGTGTGGGGAGGCCAACAGAGTTTCGACCAACGAAACGGCGGGCCAGCCGCCTTCTTCGTCGATGACCAGCACGTTGCCTTTGACGTTTGCGCGCCCCGCGAGCACGTCGCGGCCCGAGGGCAGGTCGCGCGTTCCGGGGATGCCGTCGAACAGATAGGGACGTAACCGCCACACCGCCGTCGGACCCGGTTCGGCGCCGGTCGCCCAGACGACGACGTCCGCCTTGACGTCGCTCTCGGTATTGACCGTGTGATTGAGATAGATGCGAACTTGCAGACGTTCCAGTTCGTGCCGCCACCAGTCGAGGGCCGGCGCCATCTCTTGACGATGCGGTGCCGCGACCGCGAGGCGCATCTGACCGCCGAGGGCAGCGTTACGCTCGTACACGGACACGCGATGGCCGCGCAACGCCAGCACGCGGGCGGCTTCGAGACCGGCTGGTCCACCGCCGATGACGGCGACGGTCTTCGGTTTTTGACTCGGTTCGAGGTCTGCAAACTCATGTTCGCGACCGGCGACGGGGTTGAGCACGCACGATCCGGGCAGGCCGCGAAACACGAAGCCGACGCAGGCCTGATTGCACGACATGCACGGCCGGATGCGATGAGCTTCGCCGGCCTCGACCTTGCGGCCCCATTCGGGGTCCGCAATCCAGGTGCGGGCCATGGCGACGATGTCGGCGCTGCCGTCGGCGATCACGCTCTCGGCGTCTTCAGGCGAACGAATGCGGCCGGCAAGAACAACGGGTACTTTCAGCGCCTGCTTGAACGCTTTGCCTTCAGCGCGCAGTTGCACACGCGGTTGCGCCATGTGCGGGATCGAGGACGACGCCGGCGGCGCCCACCCCGAGCCGGTCATGACGCTGACGTAGTCGACGAGGCCGGCATCGGCGAGCGCCTTCATGCTGGCCACCGACTCATCAAGGCCATAGTCAAATGGCGCACCGGGAATATCGTGGCGTGCCGAGGTGCGAATGCCGACCGCCATCGATGCGCCGACCCGGGTGCGAATTTCATCAAGGATCTGACGAACGAAGCGAATGCGATTTTCGAACGATCCGCCATATGCGTCTGTTCGCCGATTGAGCACCGGCGAGAGGAACGAACCGAGCAGATAATCGGTCGAGGTTTGTAACTCGATGGCATCGAGCCCCGCCGTCTTGCAGCGCGCCGCGGCGTCGCCATAGGCGACGATCAGGTCGCGGATTTCGCGGGTGGTGATTTCCTTTGGCACTTCACCCGCCAAGTTGGGAACCGGCGAGGGGGCGAGCGCCACGCCTCCCCGGATGAAGCTGTCCTTGTGTCCGCCGTGCCAAAGCGTGATGGCAAAGCGCGAGCCGGCCGCGCGCATCGCCTCGGCCGAGCGGCGCAGGCTCGGAATCACGTCGTCCGCGTACAAACGTATGCCGAGACTGCGGCTCGATGTGCTGGCGTGAACCGGCGCCGATTCACTGCCGATCATGGCCGCGCCACCCTTGGCGCGCGCCAGCAGGTAGGCGTGGAACCGTTCGCTGATCCCAACCTGGCCTTCGCCCAGCGCCATGCCATGGCCGCTGACGACCGCACGATGCCGGAGCGTGATCGGCCCCAACCGGATCGGCGCCAGCAGACGCGGGTAAGCGGTCGCGTTCATCTCTTCAGAACTTGTACTTCACGCGTCCGCCGAATTGACGCCTTTCCGGCAACGTCACGTAGAACGCATTATTGAACGCGGCGGCCACTGCCGGCCGGCCGGGCAGGGCTGTCTGCCGGAAGATGTCGATGTCGCGCGCACCGGCCGAGTAATAGTAATCCTGGAACAGGTTGGTGACAAAAAACTCGATGTTCCATACCTCGTGTTCGAGGCCGGCACGGAGATCGAGCGTTTCGCGGCTGCGGGTCCAGGCCAGGTTGGTCTCGTCGGTATAGATCTTGCCCGAGTAAATGCCTTGAGTGTTCACGTACCACTCGACATCGTTTGTGAAGGTGTTGCGATACTCGATGAACAGATTGGCGGTCTTCGACGGAGCACCCTGTAGGCCGGCCAGGCGATTGCCGACAACGTTGGGATTGCCGGAAATGTTGAGCTGGCACGACACGCAGTTGTATTTCTTGATCTTGGCGCTGTTGAGACCGACCGACAGCGTGGCGCGGAGATTGTCGGTCATCGCCGCGGAGACGTCGGCCTCGAGGCCGGTGAGCTTGGTCTCGCCGGCATTGGTCTGAACCGTGAGAATGTTGGTCAGCGCCGGGTTGCTGAACAACGGTACGACGATGCGCTGATTGACGACCTGGTTCTTCCACTTGCCGTAATAGACGGCGGCATTGAAGCCAATCCGCCCATCCAGCGCCGTACCCTTGGCGCCGAGTTCGAACATGTCGATCTGCTCGCCCTTAACGACGATGTCGCCGCCGGTCTGCGCGCGGACCAGGGCGACGGTCGAGGCCGGTTCCTGGAACAGCGAGGCGTTGAAACCCTGCGGCTGATCGCCACGGGCGAACGAGGCGTAGGCGTTGACCTCGGGCGTAATAGCGAACTGCGCACTGACGCGCGGCATGAAGGCCTTGTCCTTGGCCTGGCGCGGCAGCAGCGGGTTCGGCGTGCGGCTCGAGAGCGTGATGTCGTCCCACTGATAGCGGGCCTCGAAGTTCAGCGTCAGCGCATCGGTGACGTCGTAGATCAAGTTGCCGAATACGCCCCATGTCTTGGTCGTCGTCACTTGCGGCGAGCCGAAGTTGGCGCCCGGTGCATTGGATTGGAAGCCCCACAGCGCGCTGACGTTGGGGTAGTTGCGGAAGTAGCTGACGCCAAGCATGCCCTTGAGCGGCTGTTCCTGGTCCGACGCAATGCGGACCTCGTGGTCCATATCCTCGAGCTTGGTCATGCTGAAGATGTAGAACGTCGGGAAGGGCAGCACGCCCGCGACCGGCGCCACCGGCGGTGTCGCCGTCGGCACGCCGGCGAAAAACGGATTCACGACGTTGCGGAGCGGTTCGGCAAAGGAGTTGGTGATGAACTGCGCTTTGCGCTCGTTGTAAGCGCCGAGATAGCTGAGCGTGACGCTTTCGAAGGTGTAGTCCAACACCAGGTTGGCGTGGAACGTCTCGGAGACGTCGCCGGGTTCGAACGAGATCGGCTTCAAGCCGTCGAAGTTGGGCAGGTTCCGGCTGTTGTTCCAGAACACGTTGTAAACCGTCGGCGTGATCTCGAAATCGGCGCCGATGCGATTTTGCGGGAACTTGGGCAGTTTGCCGCACACATAATTACGCTGGCCCGCCGGTGCCGCACCGGCGTTGCAGTTGAAATCGGCGGCGTGAAACTTGGAGAAGATCGGAACGCCGTCATTATTCTCGTTGTATAGCAGCACCAGTTGAGCATTGAGGTTGTCGCTCGAGTGCAGATCGAAGATCGCGGAAGCGCTATCCGAGTGCTCCTTTGCGACACTCTTGCCGTCGGACGCGCTGGTGTACTGGCCGTTCTGATCGTACCAGCGATAGCTGGCGCGAAAAGTCAGCGCATCGGCGACAATTGGGCCTTCCATCGAGACGCGCAGATCGGCGAGGCTGAAACTCCCAAGCACGGCTTCGGCCGATCCGCCGAACTCTTCCGACGGACGGCGCGGCACGAAGTTGACCGCGCCGGCGAAGGTCGAGCGGCCGAAGTAGGCGGCTTGCGGCCCCTTGATCACTTCGACCCGTTCGAGCTCGCCAATGAAAGCCGACTGACCGTTGCCGGCCGGCGCGCCGTTGACGAACACGCCGGTGCCGTTGCGGGCGACACCGCGGACCAACAGCAGCGGATTGTCGCGACGCCCGCGCTGTGCGGCATAACTCTGGAAGGTGAAGTTCGGCGTCAGGTTGGCGATGTCCTTGATCTCGGTGATGTCGCGTGCCTCGAAATCGGCGGCGGTCATGGCCGAAATCGCCATCGGCACCTCGGTCAGACTTTCCTCGCGACGGCGCGTGGTGACGGTGATTTCTTCGATGGCAGACGCTGATTGGGTCTGGGCAAGAACCGTACCAGAGGGGCCAACACCAATCATCGCTATTCCGGACACCAGCAGCGAAATGCGAGATTTTGTGTTCATGGTATCCCCCTGTTGAACCCACGTCTTGGACGGTAGATTAAATCCGGATTCATTGCCGCACCAGAGCTCAGCCATTGTCGTCCGCAGGGCGTGCGGACGCAGCCACGTGCACTTTGGTAAACTGATATGTCACCACGGCCATTGGGCAAATTCACCTGCGAGAAATCGGCAACGGAAGGCCGGTGGCGTTGCTGCATTGGGGGCCGGCGACCGGCGCTCAATATCGCCATGTGATGCCGCACCTTGCGGCCGCGGGGTTCAGAGGCGTCGCGTTCGACCTTCCAGGCTACCGCCGCTCCTGCGATCGGCGGCCATCCATTGCATGACCAGGGCCGTGGCGTGGAGTACACTCAGGTCATATTGTCGTTTCTGAAGGAAGGTACGTGATGGGCGTGGTCACGCGGTGTCACATCGAGGATTACAAGCGCGACGGCACAGTGCTGATCGAGGGAGCTTTCAAGGAGTGGGTTGCGCCCTTGACGAACGATATCGAGCGCGTGCTCGAACTTTCCCGTAAACCGGGATTCAATCCAAAGCCCATAGGGCACCAGAACGCGCTGACGGTGAACGAAGACTTCGGCGGCGGCATCATTGCGCTTGGCATGGTGCCGCTGTCGGATGCAATGAAAGATTGGCAGTGGAATTCGCTTGCCGGCGAGATCGTTGCCGATGTGATGGAGTCGGATGCCGTACGGTATTGGATCGACGCCACATTTTGGAAACGCGGCAGTTCCGAAACCGAATCGACGCCATGGCATAACGACGTCTGCACCTGGCCGTTCTGGGGCGATCAGATGGTCATCCTGTGGGTGGCGCTCAGCGATGTCGACATGGACAACGCGCCGCTGCGCACGTTAGTCGGCTCGCACCTTGGGCATCAGCGGTATTACTCGTGGATGTCGCCGCAAGGCGTGTCGCCGCCGCCGATCTACCGACCGTGGGACGAGTTGATGGCCCGCGCCACCGCCGCCGATGCAAATGTAAAGTGCTGGCCGCTCAAGCAGGGTGATTGCCTGCTTGTGCATCCGGGCACGATCCATTCATCGCTGCCGCGTCGCGCTGGCGCCGGGCGCAGGCTTGCCTTCAGCACGCGCTGGCTCGGCGACGATGTGCTTTGGCAGCCGGATGTACTGACCGCCCGTCTGACCGATACATTGACCGATCACCCGTCAATGAAGAAAGACGGTCCGCCACCGGATCATTTCTTCCCGGTGGTGTGGCGGCGCGGGCAGGGGCTGCAGCAGCGCCCGGCGGCGTGAAGTTTCAACCTACTTCAGCGATATCAACGCAATGGCGTTGTTTGGGTTGAGTGGAATCACCAATTGATTGGCGCCTGAATCCAGGCACATGGACGCGGCCGCCGGGACATTCATCGCAATGGTATCGGCAGCCTGGCCTGGGCGGATGCGCGATATTGCGCCCTGCCGCACGCTGCTGACGTACTTTGTGCCATCGGGGACGATGACGATGCCGTCGTTCCCGGCTTGCACCGCTTTCTCGGTCTTGAGTAATTTGCCATCCGGCGAATAAGTCAACACGTCATTGGTGCCGATGTTGACGACGACAATGTTGCCGTCGTTGTCCATGGCGATGCCGTTCGGCTGAAACAGCGGCGCGCCGGCGACAAGTAAGCTCTCCGTCCCAGTGGGCGAATACTTAAAAATTTTCCACGTCGATGGATCGGGTTTGTCGCCGCCGACCCCCGTCTGCGTCGCGTAGATCGTGCCGTCCTTCGCGATGGCAAGGTCGTTGAGCAGCGGTCGCGCCGTCGACTTGATTTCGCCCATGGGCGCGCCGGACTTGAGGTCGAACTTCCGAATCACGCCGACGGTCGGTTCGCCCTGCTTCAAGCCGCCGTCGATATCGGCGAGGTAGTAGATACCGTTGTGGATTTCGCCGCCAAGCGGGTTATTGAGCGTCAGGCCGTCGCGCGTGCTGCCAATCCACTTCGCCGTATGAACGCTGCCGTCGTGATTGATCAGAGACACGTAGCCGTCGTTCGGAACTTCATGCTGTGCCGCGCCCCGGCTCGGCACGATGATCAAACCGCGCGCCGCATCGTACGAGCAGCTTTCGGCGAAATTGAATCCGCCGTAGACCTTCACGTTGCTCGATATCGCCTGAAATTTTCCGTCGGCGAAGACGCCCAGCGGCAAACCGGCGCTGAAGGGTCGGTCGGGGGCGACCATGCTTTGGGCGGCAACCGCGCCGCTGAGGAAAATCCCAATCAAGCTTGTGGCGGCCATTCGCATCATGGTGATCTCCTCGATCTGGGTTTACTCCGCCGGCGCGGCTTCGACGGCAAGCCTGCTCGGAACCCGTCGTTGGCGCAAGGCGTTAATCAGGATGTAGAAGGTCGGCACGACGAAAACCGTCAACACCGTCCCGAAACTCATGCCGCCGACAATCACCCAGCCAATCGCCTGGCGGCCCTCGTGGCCGGCGCCGGTGGCAAATGCGAGCGGCATGGCGCCCAGGATCATCGCGCCGGTGGTCATCAGGATGGGGCGAAGTCTCAGTTCGGCGGCTCCCAGTACGGCGTAGTCGAGCGGCAGACCCTTGTCGCGCAGGCGATTGGCGAACTCGACGATCAGGATGCCGTGCTTGGATATGAGCCCGACCAACGTCACGAGCCCGATCTGACTGTAAATGTTAAGGCTGCCGCCGGTGAGCTTGATGGTGGCGAGCGCGCCAAAAATGGCCAGCGGCACGGCGAGCAGGATGACGATCGGATCGGTGAAGCTTTCGAATCGCGCCGCCAGGACCAGGTAGATGAACGCGAGTGCGAGGCCGAATGTCAGGGTCATGGAGCCGGATGCGCGGCGAAACTCGCGCGAGACGCCGTCGACATCGAACGTGATATCGCGCGCGTCAATCTTTGCGATCTCATTTTCCATGAACGTCAGCGCCTCGCCCAAGCTGTAACCCGGCGCAAGATTGGCGGTGATTTTTGCGGATCTCAGCCGATTGAAGTGCCCCAGGTCGAAGGGCGCCACGTCTTCGGCCATCGTGACGAGATTTGCGACTTGCACCATCTCGCCTTTCTTGGTGCGGACGAAAATCGACTTCAGATCGTCGGGATTGCGACGATCGATGTCGGCGACTTGTACGATGACATCGTACTGTTCGCCGCCGCGCTTGAAGCGCGTCACCTTGCGGCCACCCATCATGGTTTCGAGCGTGCGGCCGACGACATCGACCTCGAGGTCAAGCGCCGCCAGCTTGTCGCGGTTCATATCGATGCGAAGTTGCGGCTGGTTGAGCTTCAAGTCCGTGTCGGGCGAGACGATGTTTGGGTTGGTGCGAATGGCCGCCATCAGCTGATCGACGACGATCTTCAAATCCTGATGCGTGCCGGCGTTG
>VGEM01000081.1 GCA_016869315.1 Alphaproteobacteria bacterium
AGATTCATGCCGAGGGATTCGGTCATCACCACGTCGCCATCCGTCAGCGCCGGAATCTTGGCCGCCGGATTGATGGCGAGGTACTGCGGGTTCTTCGTCTCGCCGGTCGCATAGTCGTAAGGCACGTGATTGTAGGAAACGCCCAGTTCCTCGAGCGCCCACAAATTACGCGAAGCCCGCGACGCCGCCTTGCCGTAAAGTGTGATCATTTTTGCCCCCTACTTTGGGGCACGGATACCCCATTCCTGGGCCCATCCCAAGCCCGGAATCGTACCGTTTCGCGGGTTGTACTCGGCCCCAACCCAGCCCGAAAACCCGTGCGAATCGAGCAGATCGAAGACGCCACGCCAGTTCACCTCGCCGCGCTGATCGGGTTCGTGGCGGCCGGGCACGCCGGCAATCTGGATATGGGCGATGATATCGGCATTGGTTTCGGTGAAATCGATCAATGCCCCTTCCTGGTTCTGAGCATGGAACATGTCGTACTGAAGTTTCACGTTCGCGTGCCCGAGCCGGCGCAGGAGCTGGAGCGCGTCCGACGGCCGCTTGACGAAATAGCCTTCGAGGTTGATCGGCTCGATCAGCACCGTCACGCCATCCTTGGCCATGAGGTCGCCGGCATATTCCAGATTGCGCAAATAGGTGTCCTCGGCGCCGGCGGCATCGCGGGCGATGCGCCCGGCGAGCACATGAAGCTGGCGTGTCTCGATCCAGTCGAGGTAGCGGCGCGCCTCGTCGAGGCCTTGGCGGAAATCCGCTTCGCGGCCCGGCAAGGCGCCGAAGCCGCGCTCGCCCGCGGCGTAATCGCCGGGCGGCGTGTTGAAAAGCACCACTTTAACGCCCGCCATCGACGCCTTGTCGGCAATCACTTCGGGCGGATGGTCATACGGAAAAAGAATTTCGACGCCTTTGAAGCCGCAGGCCGCGGCGGCGGCAAAGCGATCGAGGAACGGAACCTCGGTGAAGAGCAATGAGATGTTGGCGGCCAAGCGTGGCATATGTCACAGTATTTCTTCGATGGCGCGGGCGATATCGGCCGCAGCGTTGAGCGGCGGATGAGACCATGTCTCGACCCTATCGGCAAAGGGCCGGGCCAGGGTGAGCGCAAAAAGCTCTGCGTGAAGGCGCGCGTGCTTGGCCGAGACCATGCCATCCGGCGCGAAAATGTAGACTGGCGTGCCCATGGCGCAGGCCTCGGAGCACATCGATACGGAATCGCCGGTGACGATGATGGCGTCTGCCAAACCGAGAAACGCGCGGTACGGGTTTTCCCCTGCATCGCCCCATTGAAAGACAAGCCCCCGATCGCCGATATCCTTCGCCAGGATCTGGCTGGCCTCGGCGCCAGTGCGGCGTGATGTGGTGCACAGGACCGACCCTCGCCCCGCTCCAGCAACCGCGCGTCTGGCAAGCTCGCGGGCCAGCGCGACCGGGAACGGCCGCTTGTTGGTGGCCCCCCCAACCAGCAGGGCGACCCAAGGCTTCGGCAGATGCGCAAGTTTCGAGGTCCACGTTTCGCTCGCGCGCCGACACGCATCACGGTTCACGAGATGTGGCGCGCCGGTGAAGCGGACTACATTCGCAGCGTCTCCGCCCGGGACCTTGCAATCGTGATTTGGAATGGCGATCAGGTCAAACTCGGACGCTCCAGCACGGCCCGGGTTCATGATCTGTGCAATCTTCGCAACGCCTCCTGACTGTTGCTTGATCCAGCGCGCCACCGGCGCAGCGCGGCGCCCGGCGGTGATGACGAGATCGGGCCAAGGCGGTGTAAGGCGAGCGCGACTGTCGTCGCTGATTCCGGTCAGGGTCGCGCCCTTGAGGATATTCGGCAGAGCGGCAAGCGAGCCGTAGCGGAGCTCTTTTTCATGGAACGCCAGCCCCAACTCCGTGGCAACGCCAAGTGCCTGGGCAGCCGTTCCCGGACGGTGGTCGACCAAAGCCCAGATGATGGGGTTCTTGACGCGCATGTTGTCTGACATTGTTTCGCAAGCCGAGGGCCGCTAAACAAGCGCTTGTTTGAGGTGGATTTCAGGGGAACATCACGCATGAACCTGCCCGCGCGCAGCGCCCGCCAGCAGGCCGCCGGACGGACGGTGGCCAACATCCTGCTCGAGATCAAAGCAGTCAATTTCCGGCCCGAGGAGTCCTACAAGCTGACTGCCGGCTGGGCGAGCCCGGTTTACATTGACTGCCGCAAGCTGATCTCGTTTCCGCGCGCGCGCCGCAAGGTGACCGAACTCGCCCGAGTCGAGATTGAGGAAAGCATCGGCCACGAGAATATCGACGCCGTCGCGGGCGGCGAGACCGCCGGCATTCCCTACGCGGCCTGGATTGCGGACGCGCTGATGCTGCCGATGCAATACGTGCGCAAGAAACCGAAAGGATTCGGCCGCAACGCCCAGATCGAAGGCGACGTGCAGGACGGCCAGCGCGTGGTGCTGGTCGAAGACCTCGCCAGCGACGGCGGCTCGAAGCTGCTGTTCGTCAAGGCGTTGCGCGATGCTGGCTGCAAGTGCGACCACTGCTTTGTCGTGTTCTTCTATGGAGCTTTCCCCGGCGCGATCGAAACCCTCGCCGCCGAAGGATTGAAACTGCACTACCTCTGCACCTGGGCTGATGTGATCGACGCCGCAGAAGCCGGCGGGTATTTCACACCCGCCGCCATCGCCGGCGTGAAAGCGTTTCTCAAGAACCCGGCGGCCTGGTCGGCGGCGCGGGGTGGCAAGGGCGGGTAACGCTTCGCTTCGCTTTGCCTCGACTACGCTGCTTGAATCAAATTTGCCAAGTCGCGGCCCGACGTCGCGGGTGGTAGTGGCTTACCTTCATTGCGATAGATCGCGATGGTTTCTTCGACGATCTCGCAAAGCTCGGCGAAAACTGCTTTCTCGTCGGGGCCATGGCAACCGCCAAGAATCAGCCCAGGGGAGCTTCCAACAAAGCAACCGTCTTCATCAGACCAAGCCACGATCTTCGCGTATCTTGCGCCATCAGTCATTTCTTGGCCTCCTCGACCGCTCGTTTTACGGCACGAATCTGATAGTGCTTCGCATCCTCACCGAGCGCGCCCGATATTGTAATCGGTTGTTTGACTTTTGGATGAACAAAATTGCGATGGCTGCCTTTTCCACCTCGATCCAGAAAACCAGCGTTTTCAAGTTCTTGAACAAGTTCCCTGATCTTTGGCGGCATTTCGAAATTCTGATTACGCCGTCGCCACCGGCAACGTGACGCGGGCCCGCAAACCGCCGCCCGGGCGGTTGATCAGCTCGACCAGACCGCCCATCGACAGAATGGCATTGCGCGTGATGGTCAGGCCAAGACCCGTGCCGCCGGTCTCGCGCGAGCGCGAGCTTTCAAGGCGATAGAACGGCGAGAAGACCCTTTCCTTCTCCGCCTCCGGAATGCCGGGTCCGTCGTCATCGACGGTGATTTCGATCTCGGCGCCGATCGTGCGCAAGGCGATTCGCGCGCACTTGCCGTACTTGATGGCGTTGTCGGCGAGATTGGTCAGCGCCCGCTTGAGCGCCATCGGCCGGGCCATGACGAGAAGATGCGGCGGGCCCGAATAACTCGTGTCGCCGCCGGCGTGCGCCAAATCGGATGCGATGGTCGCAAGTGTCTCCGCGACATCGACCGAACGCGCCGGTTCGTTGGCCGCATCGTCGCGGGCAAACGACAATGTGGTGGCGATCATCGCCTCCATATCGTCCAGATCCCGCAGCATCTTGGCGCGCTGCTCGTCGTCTTCGACGAACTCGGCCCTGAGTTTCATGCGGGTAATCGGCGTGCGCAGATCGTGGCTGATCGCCGCCAGCATCTGGGTACGATCCTGGATGAAACGCTTGATCCGCGTCTGCATGGTATTGAAAGCGCGCGCGGCGCGGCGCACTTCGGCGGGGCCGCTTTCGGACATCGGCTCGGCATTGACGTCGACGCCAAGGCGCTCGGCAGCGCCGACGAACAGTGTCAGAGGCCTTGTCGCACGGCGCAAGCCCCAAAGAGCAAGCATGGCGACGAACAGCGTCACGATAACCTGAGTCAATATCCCGCGCGTGCGCTCATCGGCGCCTTCGGCCACGAGACCGACCCGTGCGTTGAGCCACAACGAATCAGAAACCCTCACCGAAACCCGAACGATGGCGTCAACGAGACCTGCATCGGGGTTATGGTCGTCGCGGAACCAACGGCGCCACGATCCGCGCACGCCGGGCCCGCTCTGATCCGGCATCGTCCGCACCTGCGGCATTGCGGATGGTGGATGATTGGGCGGAACAGATTCGGCGATCGCCGCGGCTTCGTCGTCACCCGACATGTGGCGCTGAATTTCCTCGGGCGTCGGAAATGCTTCGCCGTCGACGCCATGGGTTTCGAATCTGCTGTCGACCCGGATTTCGGTTGTGGCCGGAAACTCCCGTGCCAGGCGCCGCGCGACGACTCGCGATGGCAATTGGTCGTCAGACTCGGCAACCAGTGGACGCCGGGTCAGAACCATGCCCATCGCCGGCGAATTCAGTCGCCGGATGAGCAGCGGCCGATCCTCGGGCTGTGCGCGGTCAAGCATGCGCTTCACGGTAATCAGCTGGTCGGCGGCCTGGCCCGCGGCGGACGCCAGCTCGGCGTTATCGCGGAAGACGACGAAGAACACCAACGACGCGCCGTTGACGAACATGACGACCGACATCAGCACGAGGATGATCCACGTGCCGATGTTGTCGGGCGTGAACCGCTTGAGCAGCGCCTTGAGTCGACCACCCTGCCGCAGCGATGTCGCCGAAACGCGCGTGTCGATGGTGCTCTCAGCCATGGGATGCACCGCCGCTCCGCGTCACGTCGGCCGTGAACATGTATCCGCCGCCGCGCACGGTCTTGATGACGGCCGGATTCTTGATGTCGGGTTCGATCTTTTTACGTAGTCGACCAACCTGCACGTCAATCGCCCGATCAAACGGAATCGCCGCGCGGCCGCGCGCCATATCGAGCAATTGATCGCGATTGAGCACGCGCTTTGGGTGTTCGATGAACGCGACCAGGAGATCGTACTCGCCGGTCGTGAGCGGAATATCGGCGCCCGCCTTTTTTAACGTGCGTGTCCCGATGTCGAGCACGAACTCGCCGAACCTGACGGTTTCCTCTTTGCCCGCGCCGACCGGAACCGCGGCCGATGCCGAACGCCGCAAAACGGCCTTGATGCGCGCCAACAGCTCGCGTGGATTGAACGGCTTGGCGATGTAGTCGTCGGCGCCAACTTCAAGGCCGATGATGCGATCGACGTCCTCGCCCATGGCCGTCAACATGATGATCGGCACGTCGGACCCGCCCCTCACCCAGCGGCACAGCGACAGGCCATCCTCACCCGGCATCATTAAATCAAGGACGATCAGATCGATCTTCCAATCGTTCCAATGCTCGCGCATGTCGCGGCCGTCCTTGGCGATGGTCACGCGAAAGTCGTGCTTGCCGAGGAATTTGCTCAGCAGGCTGCGGATTTCCTGGTCGTCATCGACCACCAGGATGTGAGGCTTTTGGGCTTCGGTCGCGGTTGACATGACGCCAAGTTAATACCGCGGGCCAAGGGGTTCCACGGTTTCCCGCAACCGTTTGTAACACGTCGACCGCCCGACACACCTGGTTACACTTTTCACGGATTCCCGGCATCCCGGCGTTACATCCGGGGAGCATAAATCTGCCCCATGAGCCCGGACAGTCCGGGCAGAACTCAGAGGGAGAACCGACTATGAGCAAGACTTTCGACCGAATTGCGACCTTCGCGGTGTCCATCCTGGTGCTGGCCACCACCGTCTCGACCATCGTCTAATCATCACTCGACAGGAGATATCCATGAGCAAGACCTTCATCTGCGAACAGGCCACCAAACTCACCCTCGGCTGGCTGGTGATGGCGACCATGATCCACAGCCTCGCCACCATCGCCTAAGCCGACCAGCAACCCTTCGCACGGAGCCCCCCCCGCCATGACCTCCTCCCTCGCCGGACGCACCATCATCGCCTCGCTCGCCGCCGCGCTGTTGGCAGGCACGGTCAATGCGGCCGAGTTCGGCCCGCGCGGTGGACGGTTCATGAGCAGCGATCGCATGGCAGAACGCGTCAAAGAGCGCTGCGATGCGATGAAAGAGCGCCTGGCCAAGATGGATCGCGATCTCAGCGCCGCGCAAATCAAGGACATCATCGAGGGCCGTCTCGCCCAATCGGGCGATGACAACCTCAAGGTCGGCAAAGCTGGGGCCAAAGGCGATGTGGTGACGATCGACATCGTCACCAAGACCGGTGCCAAGGTATCGAGCCACGAATTCTCGACCAAGACCGGGCTGCCGGTGGGTGCCGGGTCTATGTGCGATCGCGCCGTCGAACGCATGGAACAGGCAGCCGACCGGCGCGACGAACGCCGTGGCCCAATGATGGGTGGACCTGGCTTGAGAGGCGGGCTCGGTCTGATCGGCGACATGGGCCTCGACCGAGACCTTGAACTGAGCATGGACCAAGCCCGAAAACTTGCCGAGGCGGGTCTGATCCTGATGGGCAACCCGAACCTCAAGGTTGGCGAGATCAAGGAAAAGAATGCCGATACGTACGTCGTCGACATCGTCGCCGCCGACAATTCGCTGGTCGCCCAGCGTGAAATCAATCGACACACTGGCCGGCCTGCTCGACGCGGCTAATTTACAGCGGTCCTTATCGGCAGCTCTCCCCCACCCCGAGACAAGCTGCTGCGACCGTTGCGACCCCAGGTGCTGTCCCCCGGCACCTGGGGTTTTATTTTCGCGCGAACTACTCTTTGCGCGCCGCAACACCCTCAATTTCGACCAACACTTCGGGGCGTGCCAGCGCCTTTACGTACACCAGCGTGCCGGCCTGCTTGCCGCCCGGGTTGTACTTGGCGCCGGCCTTGATTACGGCGCCGATGTCGGACGGGTTGACCAGGTAGACGTTGGTCTTGACCAAATCCTTGACCGTCATGCCGGCGTCCTCCAGCGACTTGACCAGCTTGGCATAAGTGACGTCGGCCTGTGTTTCGGCGTCGGGCGGCGTGACGCCTTTGTCGTCGGTGGCTGTTTGGCCGCTGATGAAAACGATACGCGATCCAGCCGGAATTTCGACCGTGCGATGGGTGTAGCTGCCGGTCGGGTCGCGAATGATGTTGGTGGTCGCGGACTGAGCCGCAGCACAGGTTGCCCACGTCGCAGCAAGGGCCAGGGTCGCGAAAAAGTTGGTGGTCATATCCGTTCCTCCCGTGTTGTGGATGCGCGCGTCAGCCTAGCACGGCCGGGGCCGAGGACGGCGTACGAAACGCTTTTCGGGCACGACGAACTTTGTCGCGGATGACGCAGCCGTCCATATGGTCGTTGACCGGGCCCACGGCCTGCATGAACGCGTAGACCGTGGTCGGGCCGACGAATCGCCAGCCGCGCTTCTTCAGTTCTTTCGACAGCGCGACCGACTCCGGCGAGGTCGCGACGATTTTTTCCGGCGATGCCGCCGCCTCGTAACGCCAGAAGAAGGCCGCGAGCGAGCCCTCGGCCACGACCATCTCGCGCGCCCGCTTGGCGTTGTTGATCACGGCTTCGATTTTGCCACGATGTCGGACAATGCCGGCGTCCTTCAACAATCGCGTCACATCCCTTGCGCCAAAGCGCGCGACTTTGTTGAAATCGAAATTCGCAAACGCGGTGCGAAAGTTGTCGCGCTTATTGAGAATGGTGCGCCAGCTCAACCCCGACTGAAATCCCTCGAGGCAGATCTTCTCGAACAGTCGCCGGTCGTCACCGACCGGAAAGCCCTACTCGGTGTCGTGGTAGGGCAGAAACTCGGGCACGCCTGCGCACCATTTGCAGCGATGTTTGCCGTCGGGGAAATCAATGGTTGTTGCCATCTCCGCTGCTCACCAGCAAATGTTCTTGTTTTGTTCTATTTGGTGTCGTATCAAGTCCAAATGCAGGTAGCAACGCAAATCGTTAAGAGCCAATACCTCAGCGGGCCCATTGCCGGCACGGCGGTGGTGCATCCGGAGGCCCGCCGCGGGCGGGCGGCGATTACCAATGCCAGTGGACGGTATGAGCGTTTCCGCACCGAGGCGCTCGACGATGGCTGGGACAATCTTGACCTACCGCCGCCTCCCATTCGCACTACGGTATTGAAGGACACGTCGCGCACCATCATTGCTCGCAATCAGTCCCCCGACATCCCGTTCGACCGTTCAATTAACCCTTATCGGGGGTGCGAGCACGGGTGCAGCTACTGCTTCGCGCGCCCGACCCACGCGTGGCTTGGCCTATCACCCGGGCTCGACTTCGAGAGCAAGATTTTCATCAAGCCCGAAGCGGCGACACTGCTGGAAAAGGCGCTCAGCGCACCCGGCTACACCTGCCGCACCATGGCAATGGGCACCAACACCGATCCCTACCAGCCGCTTGAGCGCTCGCTGAAGCTGACGCGGTCTGTGATCGAGGTGCTTGCGAAATTCAATCACCCGGTCGGCATCGTCACGAAGTCGGCGTTGATCGCGCGCGACATCGACATCCTGGCGCCAATGGCGGCGCGAAACATCGCCAAGGCAGCGCTGTCGGTCACAACGCTGGATGCCAAGCTTGCGCGCGCCATGGAGCCGCGCGCTTCGACCCCGGCGCGGCGCATTGAGGCCATCAAGAAGCTCGCCGATGCCGGAATTCCTTCCGCGGTAATGATCGGCCCCGTGATCCCGGGCCTCAACGATCACGAGATCGAGAGTATTCTCGAAGCGGCACACGCCGCTGGCGCCACGGAGGCCGACTACATCATGCTGCGCCTGCCGCTGGAAGTGCGCGAACTGTTTCAGGAGTGGCTGGCCGAGGCGGCGCCCAACCGCGCCCAGCGGGTGATGACGTTGATCCGCGCCATGCGGGGTGGCCGCGACTACGACCCCGAATGGGGCGCCCGCATGCGTGGCACAGGCCCCATCGCGGATGTAGTGAAAAGCCGCTTCGTGCTGGCCTGCAAGCAGCTTGGCCTCAACGAACGCACGTACCACCTCGACCACACCCAGTTTCGTGTACCTACAAAAGCCGGCGACCAATTGACGCTGTTCTGATGTTATAGTCGCTGCCTCCGGTTTGGGTGAGGCGGCGATGAAGCGGCGAACTGCGATCACGAGCTTGATGGCGGCAACAGCCGCCCGCGCCCAAAACCCGCGCGAAGTGGCGGTCGGCGCCTATGTGATCCCGGGCACGCCGGCCGACAGGTTGTTCAAGGACTACGCCAAACGCCTCACGGCCGAGTCAAGCGGCGCGCTGGCACCCAACATGCTAATCCATGGCGAGGCCGGACCCGAGGAGCAGGTCATGACCGCGATCCGGCGCGGGAGGATTCACGTTGCCTCGCTGTCGACGCTGGTGCTGTCGGGTATCATCCCCGAGCTTGGCCTGCTGAGTGCGCCGTACCTGTTCGACTCGCAGGACGAATTCGACGCCGTGCTCGATAACACCATCATCCCCGAGGCCAATGCGCTGGCCGCCGGCAAGGGCTTGGTGGCGCTACGTTGGATCGCCCTCGGGCTGCAAAACCTTTACGCCAAAAAACCGATCCTGACGCCGGACGCCATCAAGGGTGTGCGTATTCGGGTGTCGCAGGATCTCGCCGCCAAGCTGTTCATGGAGGCAGTCGGCGCCGACGTCATCTATCTGCCGAACACCGATACGGTCCCGGCATTGCAGACTGGGATGCTCGATGGCGGCCTGACGCCGACCATCGCCTATGCCCAGACTGGACTAACCCCGGAGGCGCCGCACTTCACCCAATTGGAATTCACTCAGATCGGCAATCTGCTGGTCGCCAACAAGACCTGGCTCGATCAATTACCGCCGAACCAGAGCGGCATCGTCACCGGCGCTTTTGCGCCGAACCTCGAGATCCGGCGTGCTCTTCGCGCCATCTCCGATGACGCGCTGGTGCGGCAAAAGGAATTCGGTTTCACCGCGTATCCTCTCACGCCCGAACAGCACACCGCGTGGCGCAAAGCCGCAACCGGGGTGGTCGAGAAACTGATCGCGCAAATCGGCGGCCAAACGCAGGCGCTATACGACGCTATCCAAAGAGGCCGCCGCGCCTACGCGGAAGCTCGATAGATGATCTGCGCCCTTGCCCTCGTTTTCGGGCTGGTGTGGGCCCCTCCGGCCTGGGCCCAACCGAAAGAGGCGATCGTCGCGGCTTATGTCGTGCCCGGCGCACCGGCGTCGGTCCTGATCGAAGGCTTCGCCGACAAAATCGCGCCTTTAAGCCAGGATCGCCTCACCACCAAGCGCTTGATTTACGGCGAAGCCGGCAGCGAGGAACAGGTGATGGCCTCGCTCCGCCGCGGCCGTGTTAATGTTGCATCGCTCGGCAACGCCCCGCTCGCCACCGTGGTGTCCGAGATGGGCCTGATCTCTGTCCCCTTCCTCGCCGACAGCCACGAGGAATTCGTTTATATCTTCGACACCTATCTGCGCGGCACCCTCACCGACTTGCTGGCCGAACATGGCATGATCGCGCTGCATTGGATCGAGCTTGGGCCGTCGCATATCTACGCCAAAAGCCCGATCGTCGATGTCGCCGACATTAAGGGCGGCCGATCCGCACCACCTTCGACATCGGCACCAAGTCGTTTCTCACCGCCGTCGGCGCCGACGTCATCTCGCTGCCGACGCCGGACGTGATCGCCGCGCTGCAGACCAACATGATCCAAGGCGGCACCTCGGTCGCCATCGCCTATGTCGGCACCGGCTTGATGGAAGAAGCGCCGTACTACACCATCACCGATCAGCAGTTCACCGGCACTTTCGTCTGCGTCGAGCGGAAATGGTTCGAAGGGCTTGACGACGTCGCGCGAGACGCGATCCGCAATGCCATGCCGACCACAGCTGAGAGCAGGATATTCTTCAAAGACCTCGCCGCGCGTGAAATCGCCAACGCCAAGGGATTGACGATGCATAAATTGACGGCCGAGCAGCGCACCGGTTGGGCCACAGCGGCCCGCACCTCGCACCCCGAGATCCTCGACTCCATTGGCGGAAACGCCCACGATATGTACGCGCGCATCCAAGAGCTACGCGGGCGATACAACAAAAGGTGATTTGCCGCTGTTTCTTTGGGTGTGGCCCCCAACCACAGCTCGGCCAGAATATTTTTCCAAGCTTAACAAGGGCTTGGCTGCCCCGGTGGAAAGTCCGATATTCGGGCCGACATAATTGGGGAAACTTTGGGTAGCGGGTTTCTTAAACCGCCCCCTTGGGTAGGCACCCTGAAATCGGGCCAAATATCTAAGCCCGCATTTCCTGGATGACCGCGCCATTTGGTGACGAGAAAAGCGGATTCTGATATAAGAATCAATGCGTTGTAGGTGATCGGAGTAGCCGGGTATGGAGCTGGTGACGGGTGAACTGGAAACCGGCGATCTGCGGGTCGCTTTCGACCGCCGCCTCAAGCTGGAGTTCCATGGATCACGGTCACGTCGGATGCCGGGTTGCTCGTCTTCCGGGAAGGTAGGAGCCAGGCTATTCTGGCGTCAATCAGGGGCAGGCCGGCCGCCTATCAGGGAAATGTCGGCTGAGTCGGAACGAAGGAGACAACGATGACTCGTGGATTGAAGACGGTTCTGCTGACCACCGTCAGCACCTTGGTGGCGGCAAGCGCGAGCGCCCAGCAAATGGCGATCGAGGAAATCATCGTCACCGCCCGCCAGCGCGCGGAATCGATAACCGACGTGCCGGCGTCGATCACGGCGCTGACCACCGACACGCTGCAAAAGGCCGGCGTCGCCCGCGCCCATGACTTCATCGCCATGACGCCGGGCGTTACGCTGGTCGACACCGCCGAAATCGGCGACACTCAGGTCAATATCCGCGGCATCAACGGCGCCCGTGACGCCGAAAACAGTTTCGCGCTGATCATCGACGGCGTGCTGATGACCAACCCGGCCGCGTTCAATCGCGAATACGCCGACCTGCAACAGATCGAAATCCTGAAGGGCCCGCAGGGCGCGCTTTACGGCCGTAACGCCGCGGCCGGCGCCATCATCGTCTCGACGATGAAGCCGAGCGATACGTTTCAGGGGAAGGCTAAGGCCACGTTCGAACAGGACAAAACCTATACGGCCGCCGGTTATCTGACCGGCCCAGTGACCGATAAGCTCTACGCCAAACTCAGCGCCGACTACCGCACGACCGACGGATTCTTCCGCAACGTGTTCCTCAACAACCGCAAGATTGTCGACGACTACGAGGGCTACAACATCAACGGCCGTCTCTATTGGGAAGGCGACGACAGCAACTTTGACGCCAAAGCGCGTTACGGCGAGGTGAATGCCGCGTCGATCTCGTTCAATGCCGCATTCGCATTGCCGGGCTTCACACTGTCGGGACTGCCGAACGCAGCCCTGTTCAACGAGGACGTCAACAAGCACCAATTCACCTTTGAACCGAACATCGACCCCGACAACGATCAGACCTCGATCGAAGTCTCGGCCAAGTACGAGGCTGAATTCAATTCGGGTACGTTGACCGCGTGGGTGCTCTATAGCGATATCGAGAACAATCTGACCGCAGACGGCACCTCGGGCGCATTCGGATTCTTCT
>VGEM01000082.1 GCA_016869315.1 Alphaproteobacteria bacterium
TGTTCCGAATGTCCCTCAAAGAGGGCCATTCCCGCTATCCCGTCTACCGCGGCACGCTCGATGACGTGATTGGCATGATTCACATCAAGGATCTCGCGCAGTCGATCGCGGCGACGGATCCAGCCACCGCATTCGAGGGCGCCGAGGACGCGGCGCCGATCCCGAAACTGGGCGATTTGATCCGCAAAGTGCTGTTCGTCTCGCCGGCGATTCGCGTATTGGACCTGCTGCTCGAAATGCGCCTGAAACGCACGCACATGGCCTTGGTGGTCGACGAATTTGGCGGCATCGATGGTCTTGTCACCATCGAGAACGTGGTTGAACAGATCGTCGGCGAGATCGAGGACGAGCACGACTCCGACCAGGCGCCGGAGCTGGCCGAGCAGGAAGACGGTTCTGCCATTGCCGACGGCCGATTGACGCTGGCCGCGTTTGAAGAGCGCTATGGCCAAATCTTGACCGACGACGAGCGCGAAGAGTCGGATACGTTGGCCGGACTCTTGGCGCGACTTGCGGGCCGCGTGCCGGCCCGGAACGAGTTGATCAAGCATCACTCCGGACTCGAATTCGAAGTGTTGGAGAGCGATCCGCGGCGCGTGCGGCGACTGAAGATCCCGCGCCCACCCGAACGGCCGCGCGAACAACCGCCGGAAACGGCGTGATTGCGACGATCGAGCGTTGGCGTGGCCCACGGCGCTGGGCCGCGGCCTTGATTGCGGGTGCACTTGCCACTGCGGCGCTGCCGCCGTTTCATGTCGTGCCGCTGCTGTGGATCGCTTTTCCGTTGCTTTTGACTTTGCTCGGGTCGTGCCGGACTCCACGCGAGAGTTTTGCCGTGGGCTGGTGTTTCGGTTTCGGTCATTTCGTCACCGGATTTTCCTGGATCGCGAACGCCTTTTACGTCGATGCCGAGATGTTCGGCGCCTTCGCGATTCCGGCGGTGGGCGCGCTCTGCGCCGGCTTCGCCATCTATGCCGGGCTGGTTGCCCTGGCGGTTCGGCTCGTTCCGCCGGCAAACGAGGATGCGATGCCGGACGATCGGACGCGCGTTCTTGCGGCACGCGCCGTTCTGTTCGCGCTGGCCTGGACAGCGGCCGAGTGGGTGCGGGGATGGTTCTTGACGGGGTTTCCCTGGAACCCGCTGGCGTCTGTTTGGGCGGCATGGCCGGCGATGATCCAGGTGACGGCACTGATTGGCACCCTTGGCCTCAGCCTGCTGACGGTGCTGGCGGCTTCGCTGGCGTCGGTTCTGGTGCCGCCCCCGCGATTCAGACTAGCGTTGATCAAGGCCTCGGCGCCCATCGTGCTGCTGGCGGTGATCGGCGGCGGCGGCGCGGTTCGACTGTCGGGCGCGACGGTCGCAGACGTGCCCGATGTGACGTTGCGACTGGTGCAGCCCAACATCTCGCAGGCCGACAAATGGCGACCGGGGCTGCGCGAGCAGCACCTGATGGATCATATCCGCCTCAGCGTTCCCGATCCGGGAACACGGGTGACCCACGTGATTTGGGGCGAGGCGGCCGTCGCTTTTGCGCTCGATCAGGATCAAGCCCGTCGCGAATTGGTCGCCGGCGCCGTGCCGAAGGGAGGCGCGCTGATCACGGGGGTCACCCGGGTCGCGCGCTCCGCAGGCACGGTCGACGCCCTCTACAATTCGCTGCTGGCGATTGATGAGAGCGCCAAGGTGGTCGCCGTCTATGACAAGACTCACCTTGTTCCTTTCGGCGAGTACCTGCCGCTCCGCCGGCTGATTCCGTTTCCCAAGCTGACCGCCGGAACTATGGATTTCAGCCCGGGCGAACTGCGATCTTCGATCACGTTGCCGGGTCTCCCGCCGTTCGGGCCCCTCATCTGTTATGAGGCGGTGTTTTCCGGCGCCGTGCTTGGGGGCGAAACCCGGCCGGCCTGGCTGCTCAATCTGACCAACGACTCCTGGTTCGGCGATTCGACCGGACCCCGTCAGCACCTGGCGCAGGCACGGCTTCGCGCCGTCGAGGAAGGCCTGCCGCTGGTCCGGGTCGCCAACACCGGCATATCGGCTGTGATCGACCCCTTTGGCCGAATCAATGCTCAAATCCCGTTGGGCGTGCGCGGGGCGATTGACGTGGCCTTGCCGCAACCCGCCGCAACCACCCCCTTGTTTGGGCTTGCCGGCAACGGACCGGTGCTGCTTGTGATGCTGGGATCCGGCATCCTGCTGATCAGACGCAACCGGACGGCGCGGTCCGACTCGGACTGAGAAACCTGGGATTATACATGTTAATTTCGAGTCGAATAAAATACGCGTGCCAGTTGCCACATTCCCTTGAGTTCCGTGCGGTTTTGTGTCAAAAGAGTAGAGTCCGCGTAGATAGATGCAACGAAAGGTAGCTGCCTTTCGACGGTATCGACAGCCGGACACAGTTCGACCAGTCGAATAGTGGAGTACGCAACCGTGGGTCTCGCCCAGGAACAGGATTTTGAAGGCGAAGATGATGTGACCTACGCGCGCTCGTCTCGCGGCAGGATGCCGTCGGGCAAGCCGAACCCCGTCGATGTCCACGTCGGTGGTCGCGTCCGTCTGCGCCGTACGTTGCTCGGCATGACCCAGGAAAAACTCGGCGAGGCTCTCGGCCTCACCTTTCAGCAAGTTCAGAAATACGAACGTGGCGCGAACCGCATTGGCGCCAGCCGCCTGTGGGATTTGAGCCGCGTGCTTGATTGCCCGGTGCAGTATTTCTTCGATGAGATGGACAGCCAAACGCAGGAAGCGAGCCCGCGCAATCTGAACGAACAGTCGCGCGATATCGAGCTGCCCGAGAACGATCCGATGACCAAGCGCGAGACCCTTGAACTGGTTCGCGCTTATTACCGAATTAAGGACTATCACGTCCGGCGCCGCATCTACGAATTGGCCAAGTCGCTGGCGACGACCCAGGAAGACAGCACCGACACTGACGAATAATCCGTCGCGTCGTCGGGCTTTTACGATTTCCGAAACCGCCGCGCCCGATCGCGCGGCGGTTTTGTTTTTGGCCGATCAATGCCCTCCCTTGAACTGCCGCTCATTCTTGGTTACCCCGGGCGACCAAAATTGCTGTCCGCCATCCGTCGAGGAGATCAACCGTGCCCAAGGGCAATTACGTCTTCACCAGCGAATCCGTGTCCGAAGGGCATCCCGACAAAGTCAGCGATCGCATTTCAGATTCCATCGTCGATCTGTTCCTCAAGGCCGACCCCTACGCCCGCGTCGCACTCGAGACGTTGTGCACCACCAATCGAATTGTCCTGGCCGGCGAAGTGCGCGGACCTGCGTCGATCACCCACGACAAGATGGTCGAAGCGGCGCGGATGGCGGTGAAGGACATCGGCTACGAGCAGGACGGCTTTCACTGGAAAAACGCGACCGTCGAGTGCCACGTCCACGCCCAGTCGGCCGATATTGCCGTCGGCGTCGATGCGGCGGGGAATAAGGACGAAGGCGCGGGCGACCAGGGCATCATGTTCGGTTACGCGGTCGACGAAACGCCTGAGCTGATGCCGGCGCCGATTCATTTCTCGCACCTGATTCTGAAGACGCTCGCGGACTCACGACATGCGCGCGAGGTCGATTTTCTGGGCCCCGATGCCAAGAGCCAGGTGACGCTACAGTACGTCGACGGCAAGCCGGTCAAGGCAACATCGGTCGTGGTGTCGACGCAGCACAGCGAAAAAGCCGATCAGGCGACGATCCGCGAGTATGTGCGTGGCCATGTGCTGAAGGCGCTGCCCAAGGGCTGGATGTGCGACGAAGAGCATTTCTACGTGAACCCCACCGGCCGATTCGTCATTGGCGGTCCCGACGGCGACACCGGACTCACCGGCCGCAAGATCATCGTCGACACTTATGGCGGGGCGGCGCCGCACGGCGGCGGCGCGTTCTCGGGCAAGGATCCGACCAAGGTCGACCGCTCGGCCGCCTATGCCGCGCGGTACCTGGCCAAGAACGTGGTGGCTGTCGGCCTCGCGTCGAAATGCTTGATCCAGCTTTCTTACGCGATCGGCGTCGCGCGCCCGCTCTCGGTTTACATCGACACGCAAGGCACCGGAAAAGTCGACGAAGATAAGCTCTCGAAGGTGCTACAGGAGTTAATGAACCTGAGTCCGCGTGGCATTCGCGAACACCTGAAGCTCAATCGGCCGATCTACGCCCGCACCGCCGCCTATGGCCACTTTGGGCGCGAACCCGATGGCGGCGGCGGCTTTAGCTGGGAACGCCTCGATCTGGTCGGCGATCTCGAAAACGCCTTTGGCGTCTGACGCCGCAACGCCGGCGTCGCTTCGGGTTTACGGACGACGCAAGGGCAAGCCGCTCAAACCGCTGCGCCAGTCGACGCTTGAACGGGTCTTGCCCCGCATTCGCGTTGCGGTGCCCGACGGCGGCCTGCTCGATCCCAGGAGTTTGTTCCCGACCCGCTGCAAAGATGTCTGGCTCGAAGTCGGATTCGGAGCGGGCGAGCACCTTGCCGCCAATGCCGCAGCCAATCCCGACGTCGGCATCATCGGTTGCGAAGTCTTCATCAACGGCGTTGCATCGCTGTTGCGTTATGTCGACGCTCAAAAGCTCGACAACGTGCGTGTCTACGACGACGACGCCCGGCGTATCCTGGCGTCGCTGCCGGACCGCTCGATCGCGCGGTTCGATCTGCTTTTCCCCGACCCCTGGCCCAAGGCGCGCCACGCCAAGCGGCGCTTTATCGGGCCCGAGACCCTCGATCTACTGGCCCGCGTGCTCACCGATGGCGCCGAACTCCGAGTCGCAAGCGACGACCCCGGATATGTCCGCTGGGCGCTGCAGCACTTGACCAGGCACCCGGCGTTCACCTGGACCGCCACGGGGCCCAGCGACTGGCGCTCGTCGCCCCCCGACTCGGCCGAAACGCGCTATCAAAAGAAGGCCCTTCGGGCCGGGCGAATGCCGATTTTCCTGCGTTTCTTGAGAATCCCGCGGCAATGACAGGGGATCGAAATTTGACTGAAGGGTTGCGGATACCCTTGATTTTGTGGGCCTTTGTCGATATATCGCGGCTCTAACTTCACCATGTCCAACCGACTGAGGGAGTGGCCAATTCGGCCACTTTTTTTATTGCCTGATGTCCGGCCGGGCTTGGAAGCACGGCAGGCGACGGGCAGGCGGCGGTGACGCGACGGGAAGATATCGAATCGCGGATCGCGCCGACCCTCGAACGGCTGGGCTTCGAGGTGGTGCGGGTGGCGGTTACCGGCGGCGGTCGCAAGACGTTGCAGGTGATGGCCGACCGGCGCGATGGACGACCAATCTCGGTCGACGATTGCGCCGCCGTCAGCGACGTGCTGTCGGCGCTGTTCGATGTCGAGGAACCGCTGGCCGGCGCCTACGACCTCGAAGTCAGTTCGGCCGGAATCGACCGGCCGCTGACACGCGCCAAGGACTTCGCGGCCTACGCCGGCCACGAGGTGAAGATAGAAACGAAAGCGCCCGTAGACGGCCGTCGCCGTTTCAAAGGCGTGCTCAAGGGTCTCGATGGCACTGGAGCAGTAAGGGTGGAGATGGAAGGCGCCGAGTTTGGCATTGCGCTCACTGAGATTGCGACCGCCAAGCTGGTGCTGACGGACAAGTTGATCGAGGCAAGCAGTCGTTCCTAAGCGGGCGTTCTTGAGCGGGCGCTCTGAGGCGAGCCAAGTGGCCGCCGTGAAGATGGAGTGAAGAAATGGCGAAGCGGAAAGAAAAAGAAAACGAAGCAAACCCCTACGGCATTGGCATGCCGCGGCCCGAACTGGTGCAAGTCGCCGACACCGTGGCGCGCGACAAGAACATCGATCGCGAAGAAGTGTTCGTCGCCATGGAGCAGGCGATTCAAAAGGCCGGCCGCTCGAAGTACGGTCACGAGAAGGACATCAGAGCGTCGATCGACCGCAAGAGCGGCGAGATTCGGCTGGCGCGATACACCACCGTCGTTGAGGTCGTCGAAGACGACAACACCCAGATTTCCCTGGCGAATGCCCAGAAGAAGAAGCCCGAATTGAAGGTCGGCGACGCCATCATCGATCCCTTGCCGCCGATCGACTGGGGCCGCATTGCCGCTCAAACCGCGAAACAGGTGATCGTGCAGAAAGTGCGCGACGCCGAGCGCGCGCGGCAATTCCTCGAATACAAGGATCGCGCCAACACCGTCGTCAACGGATTGGTCAAGCGGGTCGAATTCGGCAACGTCGTGGTTGATCTCGGCCGCGCCGAGGCCATGCTGCGCCGCGACGAGCTGATCCCGCGCGAGCACTTCAAGAACGGCGATCGCGTGCGCGCGCTGATCACCTCGGTGCGTGAAGAAGCGCGCGGACCCCAGATTTTCCTGTCGCGAACCGCGCCGCAGTTCATGGCCATGCTGTTCGCCCAGGAAGTGCCGGAAATTTACGACGGCATCATCGAAATCAAGGCGGTTGCCCGCGATCCGGGGTCACGCGCCAAGATCGCAGTGTTGTCGAACGATCATTCGATCGACCCGGTCGGCGCCTGCGTCGGTATGCGCGGCAGCCGCGTTCAGGCCGTCGTCGGCGAACTGCAAGGCGAGAAGATCGATATCATTCAGTGGAACGAGGACCCAGCGACCTTTGTCGTGAACGGCCTGGCGCCGGCGGAAGTGACCAAAGTGGTGCTGGACGAGGATTCGGGCCGTATCGAAGTTGTGGTGCCGGACGAGCAGCTGTCGCTGGCGATCGGTCGTCGCGGCCAGAACGTCCGCCTCGCCTCGCAGCTCACGGGGTGGACGATCGATATCCTCACCGAAGCCGAAGAGTCCGAGCGCCGGCAGGAAGAGTTCAAATCCCGATCGAAGATGTTCATCGACGCCCTCGATGTCGATGACGTGCTCGCGCATTTGCTGGTCACCGAAGGGTTCACGTCGGTCGAGGAATTGGCGTTCGTGCCGGTCGAGGAACTGACCGACATCGAAGGCTTGGACGAAGACATCGCGACCGAAATCAAGGATCGCGCCACGGCCTATGTCGACGCCGAGAACAAGAAAACCCTCGAGCGGATGCAGGAATTGGGCGTCGCGCAGGACCTGGTTGATTCAGGCATCGAGGGACTCGATTCGAAGAAGGTGATCGCCCTCGCGGAAAAAGGCGTCAAAACGCTTGATGACCTTGCCGATCTCGCCGGCGACGAGCTGATCGAGGCTTTGGCGCCGATCAAGATGGATCTCGAAACCGCGAACGCCATAATCATGGCGGCGCGGGCCCACTGGTTCCCGACGGAGGACGCGCCGACCGATGCCGCCGCGTCCCCCCCGGGGAGCTAGATGGTCTAAGGCCCGGCGGTCGGAGGTCGAATGCCTCACGCCGAACAGACGACGAGAACGTGCTTGGTCAGCGGCGACGCCATGGCGACGCGCGCCATGATCCGGTTCGTGGTCGGCCCGGAAAACGAGATCGTTCCCGATTTGCAGGAACGCCTGCCGGGCCGCGGGCTTTGGGTCGCCGCCAAGCGCGCGGCGATCGAGTCGGCGGCGACCGGAAAGGTGTTCGCCAAGGCGGCGAAGGCGGCAGTCAAGGCGCCGGCCGATCTCGCCGACCGGGTTGCAATCCTTCTCAAGAACCGTTGCCTCGATACCCTCGGCCTCGCGCGCCGTGCCGGCCTTGTGACGTGCGGCGCCGATCGGGTGCGCGACGTGCTGGAACGAGGAGCGGCGACGGCGCTGATCGAGGCCCGGGATGGGTCGCCGGCGGAGCGCGCCAAGTTTACCTCGCTCGCGGGCCCGCGGCCCGTGGTCGATTGTTTCAGCCGCGGGGAACTCGCGAGCGCCGTTGGGCGCGAGGATGTCGTGCACGTCGCCCTCACGCCGGGCGGACTCAGCGATCTTTTTCTGCGCGACAGCGCGCGATTCGCCGGCGTGAGCGCGGCGGCAGGATGACGTGAGTTTCGGAAACAAGAGTCGAACATTGGGAAGAATTGGGAAGACACATGGTTGATTCGGAATCGACGGGCGACGGCGGCAAAACCAAGGCGCCGCTCACCTTGGGCCGAGGCAAGCTGGAACTGAAGAAGACGGTCGAGACCGGACAGGTTCGCCAGAGCTTCAGCCACGGCCGCTCGAAGGTCGTCCAGGTCGAGCGCAAGCGCAAACGCCAGTTCGAGATCGGCGCCGATGGCAAGGTGCTCGAGGTCAAGGCGCCGCCGGCGCCGGCCGCGAAAGCGCTGACCGAGGCCGCCCTCTTCAAGGACGCCGCGCACGGCACCCTGACCGAGGACGAGAAGGCGCATCGCCTCAAGGTCCTGCAGGACTCGATCAAGGCCGACGAGGAAGCGCGTCGGATCGCCGAACAAGAAGCCAAACGCGTCGCCGAAGACCGCGCCCGCCGCGCGGCCGAACCAGCCACGGCGCCCGCGCCCGAGGCTGCCGACGCCGCCGTTGAAATCCCCACCACCGCCAAGGCGGCCGACGCCGCGCCCGCCCGCGCCGCGGCAGAAGCCAAACCCGTCGCCGCCCCCGGCCGTCGAGATGCGGCCGAGGAAGATGACGAAGACGGACCGCGCCGCAAGCATGCCAAGACCGGTCACAAGCCGCCCATGGTCCGTCGCACCGATCAGCGTCGGCGCGAGGGCAAATTGACGCTCTCCGCCGCGCTCGGCGGCTACGAAGCGCTTGAGCAGCGAGGCCGCAGCGTTGCCGCGATGCGGCGCGCGGTTCAGAAAGAAAAGCGCAAGGCTCAGATGAGTCAGGCGCGGCCGATGGAGAAAGTCGTGCGTGAAGTTGTGATCCCAGAGGCGATGACCGTCCAGGAACTCTCGAACCGCATGGCCGAGCGCTCCGTCAACGTGATCAAGGCGTTGATGAAACTAGGCGTCATGGCCACGGTGAATCAGGTGATCGACGCCGACACCGCCGAGCTGGTGGCTCAGGAATTCGGGCACACGCCGAAACGCATTTCGGAGTCCGCGGTCGAAGACAGCCTGGCGGTGGCCAAGGACGATCCCGCGACATTGAAGCCGCGTCCGCCGGTTGTCACCGTGATGGGCCACGTCGACCACGGCAAGACATCGCTGCTCGATGCGCTCCGTTCGGCCAATGTCGCCGCCGGCGAGGCCGGTGGCATCACGCAGCACATCGGCGCCTATCAGGTGAAGTCAAAGTCGGGCGCCAAGATCACCTTCATCGATACGCCCGGCCACGAAGCGTTCACGTCGATGCGCGCCCGCGGCGCCAAGGTCACCGACATTGTCATCCTGGTGGTCGCCGCCGACGACGGCATCATGCCGCAGACCATCGAGGCGATTAAGCACGCCAAGGCGGCCGGCGTTCCGATGATTGTTGCCGTCAACAAGATGGACAAGCCGGGCGCCAATCCGACCAAGGTCCGCAACGAACTTCTCAGTTATGAAGTCGTGGTCGAAGAGCTGGGCGGCGACACCATGGCGATCGAGGTGTCGGCGACCAAGAAGACCAATTTGGACAAGCTCGAAGAAGCCATTCTTCTGCAAGCCGAGGTGCTCGAACTGGCGGCCAATCCGGATCGCGGCGCCGAAGGCGCCATCATCGAGGCGAAGATGGAAAAGGGCGTCGGCGCCGTCGGAACGGTTCTGGTCCAGCGCGGCACGCTTCGGGTCGGCGACATGTTCGTTGCCGGATCCGAGTGGGGTCGGGTCCGCGCGCTGGTCGACGATCGCGGGCAGCAGATCAAGATCGCGCCGCCGGGAACGCCGGTCGAGGTCGTCGGCTTCTCCGGCGTGCCGGTGGCGGGCGACGATTTCATCGTCGCCGAGAACGAAGCCAAGGCCCGTGAGGTGTCGGAATTCCGCAAACGCAAGCAGCGCGACGCGGCACAGGCGACCTCGGTCGGCCTGACGACGATGGAACAGATGCTGGCCAAGATCAAAGCCGGCGTCGCGAAGGAACTGTCGATCGTGATCAAGGCTGATGCGCACGGATCGGTCGAGGCATTGGCGGGAAGCTTGAAGAAAATCGGCACCGAGGAGGTGAAGGTCAACGTGCTGATCGGCGCCGTCGGGCCGATCAACGAATCGGACGTCACGCTGGCCAAGGCCTCGGGGGGCGTGATCGTCGGATTCAATGTCCGCGCCAACGCTCAGGCGCGCGAACTCGCCAAGCGCGACAATATCGACATTCGCTACTATTCGATCATCTACGAAGTGGTCGACGACGTGAAGGCGCTGTTGACCGGCATGCTGGCGCCGAAGTTCAAGGAAGCCTTCATCGGTTACGCGGAAATCCGCGAGGTCTTCAACATCTCGAAGGTCGGCAAGGTGGCAGGCTGCATGGTGACGCAAGGGGTCATCAAGCGCGGCTGCAAGGTGCGCCTGCTGCGCGACAACGTCGTCATCCATGAGGGCGATCTGTCGCAGCTCAAGCGCTTCAAGGATGATGCCCGCGAAGTGCGCGAGGGCTTCGAATGCGGCATGGCGCTGACGAGTTACCAAGACATCCAGAAAGGCGACATGATTGAGTGCTTCGAGCTTGAGCGTATCGCTCAGGCCGTCGCGTAGTGGTTGGCGGTGTCGTTCGTTCGGAAAAGTACGGAAGGACTCCATGTCGCGCCAACGGCCTCAGTCGCCGGGTCAACGTCAACTTCGCATGGGCGAGGAAATTCGCCATGCGTTGGCGCGTATTTTCGAGCGCGAGGAGTTTCGCGACCCCGCGCTCGCCGACGTCAAGCTGACGGTGACGGAAGTCAGGCCTAGCCCTGATCTGCGCCATGCGCGGGTTTATATCGTGCCCTTGGGCGGCGGCGACCCTACGCCGATCTTGAAGGGGCTCGTGCGGGTGAAGTCGTTCCTGCGCCGGCAATTGGCCGAGCAAATCGTCTCGAAGTTCGTGCCCGATCTGGTGTTCTCGGCCGACACCTCGTTCGACCGCGCCGCCCATATCACCAGCCTGCTCAATCAGCCCGAGGTCGCGCGCGATCTCGCGCGCCGCGACGAGGAAGAGTAGCCGCGATGGCGAAGCCCCGCGGCCAGCCAATCGACGGCTGGATCAATCTGGACAAGCCGGTCGGAGTCACATCGACCGCCGCGGTTGGTCGTGTTCGCCGCGCGCTCGGTGCATCGAAGGCCGGCCATGCCGGTACACTCGATCCATTGGCGTCAGGCATTCTGCCGATCGCTCTCGGCGAAGCGACCAAGACCGTCAGCTTCGCGCAAGCCGGGCGGAAAACCTACGTCTTCGACGTCATCTGGGGCCGCGCCACCGACACCGACGATACCGAGGGCCGGGCGATCGCCGAAAGCCCGGCTCGCCCGAGTCGTGACGCGATCGTTGCCGGACTCCCCGGATTTGTTGGCCGGATCACCCAAGTGCCGCCCACCTACTCGGCCATCAAGATCGATGGCGAGCGCGCCTATGCCCTGGCCCGCCGCGACCAAGAGGTTCACCTGGAAGGTCGCGAGGTCGACGTCTACTCATTTGATTTAATTGAGTTTTATGACGTTGACCGGGCGCGCTTCAAGGTCACTTGCGGTAGCGGAACCTATATTCGGTCCCTCGCCCGCGATCTGTCCAAAGCTCTCGGAACCGTCGGCCATGTTGGTTCGCTCCGCCGCACGGCGGTCGGATCTTTCGTCGAATCGGGGGCAATTGCCCTGGATAAGCTGGAGGCGCTTCGGCATATTGCCGTCGCCTCGGCGACCCTTCTGCCGATCCGGACCGCGCTGGACGACATCCCGGCCCTGGCCCTGACCGCGGAAGAAGCGCGACGCCTTCGCCACGGACAACCTGTTGCATTGTTTCCGGTGGCCCAGCGCAATCCGACCATTGCGATCTCACAGGGTCTCTCTGTGCAGGCCGTATTGGACGAGGCGCTGGTGGCGATCGCCGAGACCGGTCCCGGCGTGCTGCGACCGGTGCGCGTCATCTCAACCCCGCAACATGGAGTCCCCGATGTCGATTAGTCCAGAGCGCAAGCAAGCGCTCATCAAAGAGTATGCCACTGCAAAGGGCGATACCGGTTCGCCGGAAGTCCAGGTGGCGGTGATCAGCGAACGCATCAAGAATCTGACCGAGCACTTGAAGGGCCATGTGAATGACAACCATTCGCGCCGCGGCCTATTGGTGATGGTCGGTCAGCGTCGGCGTTTGCTCGATTACCTGAAGTCCGTCTCCGAAGGTCGCTACAACAAGCTGATCGAGCGCCTCGATCTCAGGCGCTAGGTTTGCCGAGACATTCAATCGTGACGGAACGACCCGCGGCGGCCTGACAGCGGCCGCGGTAACAACCTCGCACGACCGGCGTTTTCATCCTGCGACATGGGGTCGCGGGCGTGGGTCGAGCGAGAACGTGGATCGAGATCCCGCGTTCGACCGTGATTTGCCAAGGGGCAACTCCGGCGGGCGGGCGCACAATCCGGTGCCGGTCCCAGGAAGAAGGATGCGATGACATGAGCATGTTCAACGTTACCCGTAAGGAAATCGAATGGGGCGGCCGCAAACTCGTATTGGAAACCGGCAAGATTGCCCGCCAGGCCAACGGCGCGGTGCTCGCGACCTACGGCGAAACCAAGGTTCT
>VGEM01000083.1 GCA_016869315.1 Alphaproteobacteria bacterium
TCCGAAGCAGACCGCAGGCACGCTCGATCAGGCCGAGTTCCTGGCGATTATCAACGCCAACACCTTCGGCGCCCTCAAGGTGACGGAAGCCTTCAAGGCAAATCTTCTGGCAAGCCCGATGAAGAAGGCCTTTGCCATGACCAGCGGACTCGGCTCGTCCGAGCTGACGGCGCGGCGCGGCGGTTTCCTTGCCTATCGCGCCAGCAAGGCCGCGCTCAATGTGTCGTTCCGCGCGCTGGCCGCCGATTGGCGTCCTGAGGGGATCGTGGTCGGGATCATCGCCCCCGGTATGGTCGAGACCGACTTGCTGCGCGCCTCGGGCTTTCGCGGCAAGGGCATCACGACCGAAGAGAGCGCTGCCGGGATGATCAAGGTGATCGACGGCATGACGCTCGAGACCAACGGCAAGGCGCTCAACTACGACGGTCAGACCATCCCTTGGTAACGATCGAACTCAGGATATTTCCGGACGTTCGCGTCGCCTACATGCGACACACCGGGCCCTATGCGGGGCCCGGCATCGCCGAGATGTGGCCGCGGTTCATCGGCGCTTGCATGGCCGCGGGCCTGAAACCAATCAGGCATCGGCGCTTTGGCGTGACGCTTGACGATCCGTCGCGCACTGTTGCCGCGCAGTGTCGCTACGATGCGTGTGTTGAGGTCGACGCGACGTTTGAGCCGACGGCCGATCTTGCAGTCCGTACGCTGGCGGGCGGACTATTCGCGACGGCGCCGTTCACCGGATTAGCGACTGACATCGATCAAGCCTGGCGCGCGTTCTACGGGGCGGTGTTGGCGGACAAACACCATCAACCCGATGCGCGCCCGTCGATGGAATTCTACGAGGCAAACGTTGCCGTCGACGAGACGACGGGGACGTTTTCGTGCTTGCTGTGTACGGCGGTGCGAGAGATTACGGCGTCTTGATACTCGCGTTGTGATGCCGTGGCGCGAAGCCCAGGATGTTGTTCTCGGGATCGCCGATGTACCAGATCGACACCGGACGATCTCCGGCCGTCCATTTCTCAACCACGGTCGCCCCGGCCGCTTTAGCGCGTCGCACGAGTTCGTCTTGATTGTCGGTCTCGAAGATCGCGACCACGTCCTGCTGCGTGCGCGATGTCTTGCCCATGGCCGGCTTGGTTTTGGGATCCATCTTGACCACTTCGAGCGAGGCGAGCGAACCCTCAATGTGAAAGATCACGCCGCCGTTGCCCGAGATGCGCACCTTCTTGAAGCCGAGCGCTTCGTAGAACGGCGCGAGCTTCATGGGATCGGGCGAGCGCACCAGGATGGTCGGCACCGAGAAGAATTTGGGTACGGCGTCCTCGGCCAGGGCCGGGGCAGCGGCGAGCGCAAGCGTCAGCGCGAGCAGGTGTTTCATGGCGTTTTGATGCTTGGATTGTGGTTGCGTGGCGCGAAGCCGAGGATGTTGTTCTCAGGATCGCCGATGTAGTAGATCGAGATCGGCCGTTCGCTCGAGTCCCACTTCTCGACGACGGTAGCGCCGGCCGCCCTGGCGCGCCGTGCAACCTCCTCCTGATCATTTACTTCGAAGATCGCAACCACGCCCTGCTGCGTGCGCGAGGTTTTCCCGCTTGTGGGCTTGGTATTCGCATCCATCTTCAGAATTTCGAGCGAGCCGGCCGCGCCCTCGAGATAGAAGAACGTCGTGCCCGAAGGGGACACGCGCTCTTTCTTGAAGCCGAGGGCTTCGTAGAATTGCGCGAGCTTCACCGGGTCCGGTGAACGTACGAGGATGGTTGGCGTCGCGGTGAACTGGAGCGGCGCGTTCTGGGCCGTCGCGGTGATCGAGGTGAAGGCCGCGGCGCACGCTATCAGAATTGCTTTCATGGTGATTCCTTTCACTCGGTCTTGAACCCGGGGCAGCTCACATTGGTGCCGCCAAGACCACAGTAGCCGCCGGGATTCTTGGCGAGATACTGCTGGTGGTAGTCCTCGGCAAAATAGAACTCCGGCGCGTCAATGATCTCCGTTGTGATCGCGCCATAGCCTTCCTTCCCGAGGGCGGGTTGGTAGGCCGTTTTCGAGGCCTCGGCCGTACGCCTTTGCGCGGCATTGTAGACATAGATTCCCGATCGATATTGCGTGCCGACATCGTTGCCCTGGCGCATGCCCTGGGTCGGGTCGTGGCCTTCCCAGAACGTCTTGAGCAGCTTGTCGAACGAGACCTTCTTCGGATCGAACACGACACGCACGACCTCGTTGTGGCCGGTCATACCGGAGCAGACTTCTTTGTATGTGGCATTGGGCGTAAGCCCCGCCGCGTAACCGACCTGAGTTGAATAGACACCTGGGATTTGCCAGAACAATTTCTCGGCGCCCCAGAAACACCCAAGACCGAACATCGCCATCTCGAGACCTTCGGGAAACGGCTCAGTCAGCCGGTTGCCATTTACAAAATGCTTCTCGGGCACCGGCATCTTGGCCGCGCGTCCGGGCAGGGCCTGATCGCGGTTCGGCATCGTCGGGGCGCGGCGAAATTGGAACATGTGGGACTCCTTCTCGGGTCGTCTAAAGATAGGCTTGCTATTGTCTGCCGCAAAGCGTTTGCGTAGCGTCGCTCCCATGAGCGTGATCGCCCTTGTCATCGCTTCCGCCCTGGCGGCCGAGCCGGGTCAGAATTTTCAGGACTGCGCCGACTGCCCAACCATGGTGGCCGTGCCGCCCGGAACGTTCATCATGGGTTCGACCGCGGAGGAAACGACACGTGAAGGCACGCCCGATCGCGACGCCGCCAACGAGAAACCGCAACATCGGGTCACGATCTCGAAACCCTTCGCGGTGATGAAATACGAAGTGACTCGCGCCGACTTCGCGGCGTTCGTTGCGGCAACCGGTCACCAGCCGCTGGAAGGCTGCAAAGTCTGGGATAATGACACCAACGCCTGGGGCATCATGAGCGCCGATCACAACTGGCGCGATCCGGGGTTTTCTCAGACCGAATCTCACCCGGTTGTCTGTGTCTCCTGGGGTGACGCCGAAGCCTATGCGACATGGCTGTCGGTCCGCGCCGGCAAGACCTATCGTTTTCTGAGCGATGCCGAGTTTGAGTGGCTGTTGCGGGCGGGCACGGACACGGTTCGGTGGTGGGGCGACGATCGCGAAGGGGCCTGCGCGTTCGCCAACGTTTCCGACTTGACCAAGGCTGAAGCGCTTAAGATCGATGCGGACCCCGCGACCACATTTCAATGCCACGACGGATATGTTCACACCGCGCCGGTCGGCTCGTTCAAACCGAATCCGTTCGGCATCCATGATCTGTTCGGAAACGCCTGGGAGTGGGTCGCCGACTGCTTCGCGCGAACCTACGACGGCGCACCCACCGAAGGCTCGGCACGCCTGACGGGGGATTGCAGCGAACGCGTGATTCGCGGTGGCGCGTGGCATGCCGATCCGTGGTACGTTCGCGCCGCTAAGCACGATTGGGCGCCACCCGATCTCACCACCGCGCGGGTTGGCCTTCGCTTTGCCCGCGACCTCGACTGACGTACAGCCACAGGAGATGTAAATGGATCGCCGTAGTTTCATGATGACCGCCAGTATGCTGGCGACGCTTCCCGCCGCAGCTCATGCTTCACGGCCGGTTCCAAGCCCGGGCGTTAAGGGACCATATCTCGATCTCACCACCGGCAAGGGCACCATGATGGCACTGGCGCGGATGGACGGAGATCTCGACGAAAGCAAGGTCAAGTACGGCGGCGCGACCGGCATTGTCTCGGCCGTGCGTGCCAACGAGAAGGTGCGCGATCTGTTCGGCTTCGAGGTCCTGTCGGTCGGCGCGCTGCGTAAACAGACCGACGGCAGCTACCGCGTCCTGCATCGCGAGACAATTTTCTACACCGACCTTGCCACCGACGAGATCATCTCCGAATACGATAACCCGTTCACCGGCGAGAAGGTGAAAGTCGTCGACGTTATCAACGACCCGTGGAACCTCCACATCGAGGAGTTCGAGCCGCTGCCGCCGACTTACGGCGGCCTCAACAAGGTCGAAGCCAAGGACCGCAAGCCGCATATCCTCAACTGGCGCGAACTTGGCGGGCAGATCGTCGCGCAACGCGGCATCAATCTGTTCTATCCCTCGGCGCTGCAGCCCGACAAATGGCCGCGCGAGAGCGCCGGGAAGATGGCGCAGGTCACCGAGATGTACTCGTTCGTCATCCAGACCGAGGACATGCAGAACCCGAACCTGACGTCGGTGACCTATTCCGGGTCATGGTCGCGCGTGACGCCGTGGCTGCCCTGGATGCTGATGGGCCAGGCGCCGGGACACATTCTCTATCAGTCGGTCTCGTATAACGGAGTGCCGTTGAGCCAGCTCAAGCCCCAAGTGGTCAAGCATGCGGAGAAGTTCCATCCCCACATGCTGGAACCGCCGCCGCTCGAATCGTTTCAGAAACCGAATCTCTCGAGCCTCGAGAACTACGCGCGTACACAAAAGCCGGCGCCAGTTCCGAAATCGTAATTCATGGCTCAAGCGGGATCCGCTTTCCGTCTCGATGGACGCGCGGCGCTGGTCACGGGCGCCGCGCGTGGTATTGGCGCGGAAATCGCCCGTGTGCTCGCGGGTCTCGGCGCAAACGTGGCACGTGCCGACATTTTGCCCGAAACCGAGTGGGAATCGGGCGCTGCCGGCCCTCGGCTGTCGCTCGATGTGACCAGCACAGCCACCTGCGATGCCGTCGTCGATCGGGCGGCGGCAGCCTTGGGCGGCCTCGATCTGCTGGTCAACAATGCCGGCATCAACGCCTACGAAGCGGCCGAAGCCACCGATGACGCCATGTGGAACAAGGTCATAGACGTCAACCTGACGGGCGCGTTTCGGATTTCCCGCGCGGCGTACCGTCACCTGTCGAAGCGGACGCCCGCGGCCATCGTCAACGTTGCCTCGACGATTTCGTTCATCGCCATCAAGCGCAACGTCCCCTATGGCGTCAGCAAGGCGGGGCTCGCTCACATGACGCGCATTCTCGCGTTGGAATGGGCTGACCGGAATATCCGCGTCAATGCGGTGGCGCCAACCATCGTTCCGACCGACATGACGGCCGGTATTCGTGCGGACCCCGCCTACATGAAGATGCGCATGGCCGGAATTCCGATGGGTCGCCTGCCGAGCACGACCGATGTCGCAAATGCTGTCGCCTTTCTCGCCTCCAGTGCGGCTGGCATGATCACCGGCCAAGTGCTGGCGATCGATGGGGGAGTTTTGGTTCAATGAGTCTTTTCGAACCATTGCCTTATCAAGAAGCCCTGGTCGACGAAGCAGCAAAGCTGGGCGACGCGGCCCTGCGGCCGCAAGCCAACAAAGTCGATGCCGAGGCCAAGTTTCCGACGGAGGGTTTCGCCGCGCTGGCCAAGGCCGGGTTCTACGGACTGCGCATCCCGGAGCGGTTTGGCGGCCGCGGCGCCGACAATCGCACGGCGGTGATGGTGATCGAGCGGCTGGCGCGGGCCTGCGGCTCGACGGCGATGTGCTTCAAGATGCACTGCGAGGCAGTGGAACCACTGTGGCGGATGGCCAACGCCGAACAGATCGAAGCCTTCGTCAAGCCGGTCGCGGCCGGAAAATTGCTGTGTACGACGGCGATCTCGGAATCCGGCACGGGCTCGCACACCTGGGTGATGCAGAGCTTTGCGACCAAGTCCGGCGATGGTTACGATTTGTCCGAAGTGCGCAAGGGCTGGGTGACCTCGTCGGGTCACGCCGATCTCTACTTCGCGCCCGTGCTGCACGACAAGGCGGCCGGCACCGGCAATTACACCGCCTTTATGATCGAGAAGGCAAAAGTCGACTGGTCGATCGATGCGCCGTGGAACGGTCTAGGCATGCGGGCCAACGCGTCATCGCCGATGACGTTCAAGGGCCGAGTGTCGACGAAGCGGCATCGTCTCGGTGAAGAGGCCGGCTGGCAGAAGCAAGTGTTTCCGATCTTCATGCCATTCTCGATGCTGACCTTTGCCGCCGTATATCTTGGAATTGCCGAGGGCGCGTTCGAGGAAGCCATCGCCCATGTGACAGGCCGGGCCTACGGCGACACCGGATCGAATCTCGCCAAGCTCGACGGCATTCAGCGCTACATCGGTGAAATGCGTTTGTCTCTCGATCGCACGCGCGCGTTCCTGATGGCGGTCGCGGCACAGCTTGACGACACCGGCGCGGCAGATCCGCGACATCTGATCGAATGTGTTTGTGCCGCTGATGAGACCGCGCTCGAAGTGACCCGCATTGCCATGAACATCGGCGGCGGCAAGAGCTATGCCGGGCAGAATTCCCTCGGCCGATACTTGCGCGACGCTCAGGCCGGTTCGGTGATGGCGCCGACCGACGATATGGTGAAGCTCCGCGTCGGGCGCTTGATGGTCGGCCTGCCGCAGTTCGGCTCGGCATGATGCCCAACAACGATCTCTATTCGGCCTATCGTAAGATCGTCGCGTCCGTCGCCGACGAGATGGTCGCTTGCTGGTATCTCGGGACCCTCAATGCCGCGGTCGACGGTTATCCGGAAATTCCGATCTTTCGGGTGGCGACCATCATGACCTATCGTGCCGAGACTTTGTCGCCAGCCTCATGCCGCATTCATTGGGACGAGGTCGGCGAATTCATCGATCACACCACCGGGTTGCCGGCCGAAAGCTGGTTGAACCCAATCACTGGTCGCCGCCAGCCATGCGTGAAGGGATTCCGCGAGGGAGACGCCTATTACACCGTTGAATCGAATGCCGAAGGCCTTGCGCTCTCGCTCCATCAGCCTGGCGCCAAGATCGACAGCGTTAAGATGGATCAAAAGGTCGAGGGCGATCGGATCTGGATCAATCAGACCGAGCGCAAGACCCGCAGTCTCCACGGCCCCGGTGCGCAGCAGGCGTTCACGGCGACAACGGTTCTGTCGCTGTGGTCGTCACGCGCTGATGTTGCCGACGCGAGCAAGACATGGGCGCCCGCCTCAGGCAGCTACTCGTTCACGTTGAACGGTCTGATGCCGTGGATGGGCTTCGGCGATCGCAAGGGAAAGACGATGGTTCGCGGCGTGAAGCACAAGTCACGGACCACCGAGCATGTCGATCCGGCGGCGTGGGACCGCCTGGAGAAGATGTATCCCGAGTTCTTCGCCACATTGAAGTAATGGCAGTTTTTGCCATTCCTTGCCATTAGCGGTATCCTGTCTGAACCAGGAGGCCGTCATGGAAACCATGAATATTTCACTGCCCGATCCGCTCAAGAAATTCGTCGATGATCAGGTTGCCGATGGCCGCTACAGCAGCGCCAGCGAGTATATCCGCGAATTGATCCGTGCCGACGAGAAGGCAAAGGCAAGAGAAAAACTCAAGGCATTGCTGATGGAAGGACTGGCCAGTCCCGAGTCGGATTTGACTGAGTCCGATTGGGAGGCAATTCGAGGGCGCCGGACCGGTAAGCGGCGCGGCCAAGCGAAGAGGGTGCGCTAGCCGTGCGCATTTCCCGGCACGCTCTCGCGCGTCAGGACCTCGAGGAATTATACGACTATCTCTTGGACAAAGCCGGGCCAGCGACAGCTGACCGTTTCGTTACTGGTGTGAAGAAAAGTCTCAAAGTCATATCAACCAGTCCCAAGATTGGCGCCCGACTTTCACGCGATTTCGCGGAAGGGAATGTTATCCGGTGGTGGCGAATCAAAGAGTTCCCAAACTACCTCATCTTCTATCAAGTGCACCGAGATCGCATTTCGATCCTTCGTGTTCTTCACGGGTCGCGAGACTGGTGGAGTCTCGTGGGATTTGACGCCCACTGAATCAACCGGCTGCGATTTGCCGTAACCGCGGAAACACTTTTGCCCCCACCATCTCCAACCATCGCTCGGTGATGGTTTCGTCTTCGGTCGGGAAATGCGCGACGCCCAAGTGACCGGTACGGAAACGGCGGCGGATCTCGTCGAGCTTGGCGACGACGCTCTCGGGGCTTCCAACCACGATTTGTATGGTCTCAAGCGCGCGTTCGTAGCCCTGTGCGTAGAAGGCATAAGGCGTGCCGCCCATGAACTTGCGGCGCTGGCGTGCCGCCTCCTTCGATACATAACCCGGTGGCGCCATCCAGGCGCCGGCGTCAGGATGCATCTTCATGTCGGTCATGCTGGTGACCTGGGCGATGCGCCCGCCGAACAGCGCTCGGGCCTCGGCATGGGCCTGGTCGTCGCTGGCGGCGACATGAACACGGATCACGTAGCCGTGATGCGCCGGTGTTGGTTCGATGCCACGCTTGCGCAAGGCGTCGTCGTAGTTCGCGAACAATCCGTCCGTCGCCTCCATTCGCGTCGCCAGCGCAATGTAGGGGTAGCCGTGTTCGGCCGCCCACAGCACGGTCTCGGTGCTGGTCGAGCCTGGCACCATGATCGGCGGGTGCGGCTTCTGCAGCGGCAGCGCCCACGGATTTACGACGCGATACTGAAAGTGCCTCCCTTCCCACGTGAAGGGCCCGGGCTCGGTCCAGATTTTGAGTATGAGCGCGTGGGCCTCGTCAAAAATTTCCCGGTTATGAACGGTATTGACGTCGTGAGCGAGGGACTCGACCGCGCCACCCCGCACGAAACCCGAGATCAACCGTCCACCGGAAATCATGTCGATCATGGCCAATTCCTCGGCGAGGCGAAGTGGATTGCCGTTGATCGGAAGAATATTGCCGCCGATGAAAATCTTCACGCGGCTGGTGATTTTGGCGAGTACGGTCGCCGAGATGTTGGGCGACGGGGACATCGCTGCCGGTGCGTTGTGGTGCTCGTTCACCAGAATTGAATCGAAGCCAACCTGTTCGGCCATCACGAATTCGCGGTGGTATCGCTGATACAGCTTGGCGGCGTGCTCGGGATCGAAGTGACGATTCGAGAACTTGAGCATGACCGCGCCAAAATCGGCGGCGGCTTCGTGCGGGTAACCAAGGTAGGGTTGGTTGACGAAGTAGTGAAAGGTCAGCATCGCCTAGGCCCCCGTGATGATGGCGGCGACGGCGTCGGGCTGTTCAACGTGAACGTAGTGGCCCGCGCCGGGGACGATCGAAAGGGTCGCGCGCGGCAGTGCGGATTTCAGCTGCTCGGCGATGACGATTGGCGTGATTGGATCGCGCTCGCCCCAGATCAGTGTTGTCGGCGTGGTCACGCGCCTGAGCGCCGGCAACAGAGCGCGGTCATGCATGTAAGGCTTGAACCCAAGGCGCGCAGCGAGTTCCAATGTCTCGAGATCGATGTCGAGTTCATGATCGCTTGGCGCGGTGCCAAAAACGTTTGTAAAAGCGGGCGATGAAGATCCGCCAGTGGATAGTTCCAGATAGCGGCGATAGGGCGTCGTAAACAAATCCGGCACACCAAGGTGGCCGGTCTTCACGCCCTGACTTCCGATCAGAAACAACCGACTCAGTCGCTCAGGCGCCATGGTCGCCATTTCCGCTGCGATCCAGCCACCGAGCGATGCGCCTGCCAACCCGAACTGTTTCAGCCCGAGCATGTCCGCCGCATGCAGCAAATACTTGGCCATGGTCAGCACGGTTTCGACCCAGTCGGGTCGGGTCGAGCGTCCGATTCCAGGCAGAGAAGGCGCCAGGACGCGAAGATTGGCCGCGAGCAGTGCGAGGTGTGGCGCCGGCGCGCGCGGCCCTTCTTCGCCGTGCAGGAATATCAACGGCGAGCCGTCTCCAAGAACCTGAAGATCGAGCCCATCACTTCCAAGGGATAACATCATCGCTAACCTCGCGCTCCGACAGTAGCGACCACAGGCAAGAGCCCCCTCGGGCCGATTGCCCTTTGTTCGCATTGCGTGCACATTGCTCCGATGACCGACACGAACATCGTCCAGTCATTCGAGCGCGGACTTGGCGTCCTCGCGAAGCTGAATGTGCATGATGGCGGAAATCTAAGTCTGCTTGCGCGCCAGGTTGGCCTTAATCGAACCATCGTTTACCGCCTGCTCGAGACCTTGCGGCGGCAGGGCTATGTTCGGAAAGACCGCCGCGGCGGGCGATATTGGCTGACGGCATCCGTGCGCCGTTTGTCGGACGGTTACGGCGACGAGAGCTGGATCGAGAATCTCATTCGGCCGCGCGTTCGCGCTTTGGCGGCGACTTTCGTCTGGCCGGTGTCGTTCTGCACGCCGGCCAGCGCGGCGATGCTCGTCCGTGCCACGTCGGACTTCGAAAGCCCCCTGACATTGCGACGCTTTCCTATCGGCACGCGGGTCTCGATGGTGGTGTCGGCGGTTGGCCAGGCGTATTTGTCGGCCTGCGAGCCCGCGCATCGCGAAGCCATTCTCGAAGCCGTGCGCGGTTCTTCGCCCGACCAGGCCGAGCGAAGCGCGCTGGAACATTCCGCGTTTATCAAGCGCCTCGCCGGCATTCGTCGCAAGGGCTATGTCCTGGTCGGTGGTCAGCAGCAGACCATCAGCGGACTCGCCGTTCCGGTCACAAACGACCGGATCGTGATCGGCGCCTTGGCTGTTCGCTTTTTTACCTCGGCCATGTCGGCCGACGCGGCCGTCGGCAAATTTCTGCCCGGCCTTCTGTCGACAGCGGCTGATATCCGGGCCGGGTTTTCGGCCTGACGCACGCAATCCGAACACACGCGGGACTCCACTGGCGGGCGGCGGGCCTGAACGACTAGTCTGCAAATCATGACAAAAAACAACGTGATCATGATCATCGGCGCCGGCATCGGTGGATTGGCGCTGGCGCTCGCGCTCCAAAAACGCGGCCGCAAGGTCGCGGTGTACGAACGCGCGCCGGAGCTCGGCGAAGTTGGCGCCGGCGTCATGCTGACACCGAATTCCAATCGGGTTCTGGAACACCTCGGCGTTCTTGCCGAGGTCGAGAAGGGTGCGACCTCACCGGGTCAGACCCAAGTGCGTCACTTCGAGACCGGCGCCGAGATGAGCACGACGGACTTGGGCGACGCTTTCAAGAAGCGATATGGCTCGCCCTACTACGACGTTCATCGTGTGCATATGCACGCGGCATTGCACCAAGCGGTGCGTGCGAACGACTCTGGATGCATCCATGTCGCTCATGACTTGATCGATCTTTCACAAGACGCTCATGGCGTCCGCGCGATGTTTGCCAACGGTGCGGTCGCCGAAGGATCGCTGCTGGTCGGCTGCGATGGCGTGCGTTCGGTGGTGAAAGGAAATATTGGCATCGACGACGCGGCGCGCTTTACCGGCAATCTTGCCTGGCGCGGCCTTCTGCCGATCGAAGCGTTGCCCCCACATCAACGTGGCCCCGCGATCACCATATGGACAGGACCCGGTCGCCACTTCGTCGAGTACACCATCAAGAACGGCACGATGAAAAACTATGTCGCCATCGCCAATCACGACACCTGGACCGAAGAAGGCTGGTCGACCAGGGCCAAGGTGGCCGATCCGTTGCACGCTTTCACCGGCTGGCATGAAGATGTCCGCGCCATCATTGCCGCAACGCCGGCCGATGGCTGCATCAAATGGGGCCTGTTCGACCGCGATCCGCTCGATTGGTGGAGCAAGGGCCGCGTGACCCTGCTCGGTGATGCGGCGCATCCGATGCTGCCGTTCATGGCCCAAGGCGCCGCCATGGCCCTCGAAGACGCCGTGATCCTCGGTCGGTGCCTCGACATCGACACATCGGTTGACGATGCTCTTGCGCGGTACGAACGGGCGCGCCTGGAGCGCACTGGATGGTGCCAGCTTCAGTCCCGCGAGGCCGGCAAGCTATTCCAGCGCATCGCCAGCCGCGGCGAACTCGACGGCGATCGGGCTGAGCGCGGCCGGCGGCTCTATGCTTATGATGCGGTTACTGTCGACATCTGAAGAGTCATTGGGATCCATCATGGCGAATTTGATCGACGTCGAGAACCGCGCCGGACTGTCGCGGGCGACCTGCGGCTGGAAGAAGGCCGAGTTGCCGCTCGATTGGGTGCGAAAATATTGGCGCGACGTGCATAGCCCGGCGATTGCCCGCCGTGCCGGTGTCTACGACTACCGCCACTTTCAGTACGACGCCGTGCGGCCCGACGTATTGGTACCGGTTGCAGGAATCGAAACCGCCGCGCCGTCCGACGCTCAATTGATGTGGACGTCGGATGTGCGCTACCTCGACGATGCCGGTCTCGCGGCGTTTGGCAATTCTCCTGACGGTGAGGTCAAGGCGCAGCTCTTGGGCGATATCGACCTGATCGTTGATCGCAGCACCACATATAAGTCGGTTGGCGCCAACGCGCGCACTTATGTCGACAGGACGGATGTTGCTGCCCCGCAAGGTCCAGTCACGCATCCGACCTTCTGTCTGTTCATCCGGCAGAAAGGCGATGAGGCGGCCTTTCGCGCGTGCCTCCAGAAGCTTGCCGAAACATGGTCGACGTCCGATGGCGTGCTGCGGCTGCGCCTGAGTCTGTTCGACGTCCCCGACATGGAGGCCGAGCGAAAAGCGGGGTATCCCATCAAGACGCATCCGGTCGAGCAGCAATATCAGGCTTGGTTTGAACTGG
>VGEM01000084.1 GCA_016869315.1 Alphaproteobacteria bacterium
GATCGCGATGTTGTGCATCGTGATTGCGTGGATGGTGAGGCCCGAATTGGCCGATCTGGAAGCCGTCAGCGACTTCGTCATTTGGGGCGGTGGCCATGTCCTCCAGTTTGCAAATACCGTCCTGCTGTTGTGCGCGTTCTATCTGATCACGCGCATCGCGCTGGGTGAGACCCCGGTTTCGGCACGCCTGTTCAAGGCCGCCATGTTTATCTTGGTCGCCGGCACGGCGGCTGGGCCATTGCTCTATTTGACCCATGCCGCCGGCGATCCGGCGCAGCGTGAACTTTTCACCAATCTGTATTGGTTCGCTCTGCCGCTTCCGACGGCGCTGGTTCTGCTCGGCACCTTCGCGTTGCTGGTGCGGCGGTTTGCCGACGTTCGCGCCGGCGCGCCGGAAATCGTCGGCGTTCTGGTTTCGCTCCTGCTATTCTCGTATGGCGGTGTGCTTGGGTTTTTTGAAGGGTCGGTCGATACCCGTACCCCAGGCCACTATCATGCCGAACTGATTGCCGTGACGCTGGCCTTCATGGCGTTGTATTTCGCCCTTTTTCTGCCGGTTCTCGAACGTCGCACTGAACGCCGCCGTTCCCGGACTTTGATGTACGTCTTGCTGGGCCTGGGCCAGTTTCTGCATTCGTCAGCCTTATTTCTGGCCGGTACGTTCGGTGTTGCCCGGAAAACAGTCGGTGCAGATCAAGGTCTCGATTCGACCGAGAAGTTAATATCAATGTCGATGATGGGGCTGGGAGGCGTGATTGCTGTTGCGGGGGGCGTGATGTTTGTGGTTCTTGCCGGTCGACTGCTCTTCACCAAGACCGGCGACCGGCCGACCCCAATGTCGTTCGGGCGGGTTGGCAAAGCGGGCGACTGATCGGGGCATTAATGCAGTTCAGGGCCTACATCGAACTCTGCAAGCCAAGAATTGGCTTCCTGATCGCCGTGACGGCGGTGGCGGGATACGCCGCGTTGGCGAAAACGGTCGATCCGGTGCAGGTCGCACTGCTGTTTGTCACAATGCTTCTCGGGTCGTTCGGGTCCGCCGTATTCAATCAGTATTACGACCGCGATATCGACCGGTTGATGCCGCGTACCGCGACGCGGCCGCTGGCGGCCGGGACATTCGGCGATCCGTCACGCGCGCTGTGGTTCGCAGCCGCGTTGCTGGCGGCGGGCACGGCAATTGCTGTGACGGCTTTCAATTGGCTGGTGGCGACACACCTGGTTTTGGGCGCATCAGTCTATGGAGTCGTCTACACCGTTTGGCTCAAGCGGCGCCATTGGACCAACATCATCATTGGCGGGGCCGCCGGCAGTTTCGCGATTCTGGCGGGTGCGGCGGCGGTCGATCCCACCAAGTGGCTACTGCCGTGGCTGATGGCCGTGACGCTGTTCCTGTGGACGCCGTCGCACTTTTGGGCGCTCGCGATCCTGATCAAGGACGACTACGCCAAGGCCGGTGTGCCGATGCTGCCGGTGGTCAAGGGCGATGCTGCATGCGCCCGCTGGATTTTCGGCAATACGTTGGCCTTGGTCATCTCGGCCGCATTGCCATGGTTGTTCGGTGAACTCGGCGCGGTCTATGGGGTATTATCGTTGCTGTTCGGTCTGCGATTTATTCAGCTCAACGTCGAACTGGTGCGCGATCCATCTCGGATGAATGCGCGGCGAAATTTCCTGTTTTCGATGCAGTATCTGGCCGGCGTTTTCCTCGCCATTGTCATCGACCGTCACGTCGACTGGCCCGCCTTGATCGGTTGATCCTCCTCAAGCAGCGCGTTTCCGGCGACGCAGATAGAGACCCGCGATCCCGAAGCCAAACAGAGCGATTGCGCCTGGCTCGTCAGCCGAAGCAATTTGTTCGGCCGTCGCCAGAATCTTCAGGCTGCCCGCGCCGTTAATCCCGACCCGTTGCATCCGCAGAGTTGCCGTCGGGATCTGAGTCAGGGTGAAGGGGGTGCAGAACTGGATCGTGACCACCGCGATGTCCGGGAACACGTCGGCGATATTGCCTGGGGCCGCTGCGTTATAGATACCGCCATGAATGCCGTTCTTGGTCTTGAACAGCGTTTCGACAGCGACACCGCCGCCGGCGCCGCCGAACCCCGCATTGAAGCTGAGATTGTACTTACTCGAGAGGTTTACGCCGGTGCCGCTGACGATTGACCAGGAGACGATCGCCGGCAAATCGGGCGCCGCGTCGAACTCCCAACCGGTAACGATCGAACTATTTTGGCCACCGCTCGAGGTCTGATTCGGCGACGTATTATTGATCGTCAGCGTCAGGGTATTGCCGCCACCGTGGTCGTCAAAGGCGATCGTCCCCGAGCCGATGCCGCCGTTGGACGTGGCACTAAACGACTTGGTGATCACCACGGCTCCTGCGGGTCCCGCGACGGCGAACGCGGCCAAGATCAAGCCCACAAGCCCGCCCGCGATGCGTCGAAAAATCCCCATGACCCCGGTGCCCGTCCTCATGGGGCAGAGTTTATCCATTATTAGTTGTGGATCAAGGCCCCCATTCGCATGGCGCCACAGCGATTGCGCATGGCAAGATAGACAATATGAATTAATTAGTTATGCGTTATTCGATTGCCGGGCCTTAGTCGCGCGCGGTCCTCTCGAAAGCCTAATATTCATGCATATGGATATCGGGAGGGAATCGGCAGGTCGCTCGCAACGCTGTCGGGCTTCACAGGGGTCGTGCGCCGATGACGCGACAATGGCGCTTGTCGGTTAAGGCGTCTCGCGCGTCCCGCGATACAGAAGAAACGAAGTGGCTGGTGGCCGGTTAGCCGAGATCGTCACGGCGGCGCTGGCGCCGGTGAATTGCCTTGAGGGCAAACAAGCCGGCGATCAGCAATCCAGTAGCTCCCGGTTCGGGAACCGAATCTTGGACCACCAAAGAAATTCGCGCCAAGGCATAATCGCTGACGCTATCGCTGTATCCCTTGAAAATGATTCGCGCGATGCCCCAGCCGCCGAGATTTGTCGAATAGTAGCCGCCCGGACCGTTGGTCGACGTAAACTGCGTGAAGCTCGCACCGTTATTCAGACTGATCAGCGCGTGCTCGACTTCACTATTGTTGTTGAACAAGTCGAGCAGCTCGATGTTCGTCACTTGTACCGGCGCGCTGAAGGTGATGGTCAATTTCTCTGATCCGCCTTGGGTGATTTCATCTTCACCGATGCCGATTCCATCGCCGCCGCAAGCGAGATTATGAACGCTGCCCGTCCAACCGGACATGCATCCGTTGCGCTCAGACGTACTGTTGTTGTAAGGTGATCTTCGGGGTCGAATTACCGCCCGAGGCGGTCAGTGTCACCGTGACCCCGCCGATCACGGTGGAGAACGATGTCTGATTGTTTGCCGCAACCCATGGCGATGCATTGGTGAAGTCGAGTGCCACCGGTCCGGCTGACGCCGGAAAGGCCCACGCGGCGATTGCCGTGGCCACAATGATCAACTCGAAAATTCGACTCATCTTTCCCATCCAGATACCGGCGCACAACCGTGATCGTAAGGGTCATGGCGTCGGCTCAGGTATTAGTTGTGGCAGAAAGGTTAACCATTCGCAAGCATCCGAAAACAAAAAAACAACATAAAGTTTGGACTGGAAACGAAAACTTGGTGCGGAAAAATGGGCAGCGGTCGCTGTTTGAAGCATCGACCAATGGTGCGGAAAGAATCGATACAACTATTTGATCTCAAATATTATATTCCGGGCCACCGATGGCTGCCCCGCGCCAAAGTTGCCGCAAAGTCATTCGAGAATCCATGGATTGTATCGGCCGGACCCAAATCAGTTCAGGTCGATGGCATGCCGCTTAAGGTCTTCCAGCGAACAATAGCTCAACGCCCCGTAGTGGGTCGAAGACAGCACCACTTGAGGGGCTTTTCCGGCGCTCAGGGCTTGCTGCCATCGGGGAGCACACAGACACCAACGATCACCGGATTTCAGTCCGGGGAATCCGTATTCGGGCATCGGCGTGCTGAGATCGTTGCCGACGGAAGCGGAGAACGCGAGAAATTCCACGGTCGCAACAATGCAAACGGTGTGGGAGCCGCGATCCTCGGGCGACGTATTGCAGCATCCATCGCGAAAGAATCCGGTGATCGGGTTAACCGAGCACGGTGCGAGTGGGCCGCCGAGGACGTTGCGCGACGGCGCTCGTCCGCCCCAAGGTCTACTGTCTTCGTTGGTCATGTCGCGCATCGGAACACCACATTGGCGATTCGAGGCGAAACTCTAACTCGGATCGGGCGGGTAATCATGACGTATCGCGTGGCGTTCGCCATTGTTTCGCGCAAGTCCAGCAACTATAGGGTCCGCGGCATCGTTGGACGTGGCGGGACATCGGCCCCCGGATGATGGCCGAGCGGACAAAGGACTTGAGATGAGGACTGTTGCACGACTTACCACCGGGCTTTTGCAGCTCGTCCCGATGCTGGCGATGGTCGTCACCATTGGCCGGGGCGCATGGGCAGATGAAACGGCGCCAGCCAATCAGCTTCTCGCTATTCAGGAGGTAAGCCCGCCGGCGGACCATCAAATCCCGACGATCGATCCTCTTACGTTATACGACGGCGAGATCGTGTTCGACGTTTTTCGCAAGAGGTCCCGTGTCGGCGAGCATCGCATTGTGTTTGCCCGTGACGGCGAACGACTCTCCGTGAATGCGTATTTCAGATTGTCGGTGAAGGTGCTGTTCATCAACGCCTATACGTTCGACTATCAGTCGACCGAGATCTGGGACGGCCAGAATCTCATCGGTCTCTCTGCCAACGTCGATGACGGCGGCAAGCTTGCGAGCATAACGGCCAAGCGCGACGGTGAACTGTTTCGCATCGATGGACCGCGCGGTCCGGTGTTGTCGAGTTCGTGGGTCTTTCCGACCAACCACTGGCACCGTGGCCAGGTCGAAACTCCGACGATCTTGAATACGTTGACCGGGCAGCTCGCGAATATCACTGTGGTTCGTAAGGGCATCGATCGGATCGACACCGCGAACGGGCCTGTCGACGCCGAGCATTTCGAGTATACCGGGGATCTTCGCGATACGGATGTCTGGTACGATCGCGACGGGCGGTGGGTGAAAATGTCGTTCAAGGCCAAAGATGGCTCGAAGATCGAATACCGTTGCCGGAGGTGCGGTTCGGCGCCGGCCGGCGAAGCCGGAAGCGACCGGTGACGCGTAGCCTTTGGATCACCGGTGCGGGCAAAGGGATCGGCAGAGCCGTCGCCTGGACCTACGCGAGCCAAGGCTGGACAGTTGCCGTCAGCGCCCGCACCGAGAATGATCTCCAGACCCTGCGTGAAGAAGCGATCCGCGCGAATCTGCCGGGGCTGATCGCGCCCTTCGTCAACGATGTCACCGACCATGACGCGGTGAAGCAGGTCTTCAAGCAGATTGAAAGTGAACTGGGGGTTCTCGATCAGATCATTTTCAATGCCGGCACACATCAACCCAATGATCCTCATGCATTCTCCGTTGCGCCATTTCGGACGCTGATGGAAGTCAACTATATGGGCGCGATCAACGGTCTCGCCGCCGTCCTGCCGACGTTGATCGATCGAAAGTCCGGGCATGTCGCGGTCGTGTCGTCTGTCGCCGGATATCGCGGTCTTCCCAATGCGTCGGCTTACGGGGCGACCAAGGCGGCGTTGATCAACTTGTGTGAGTCGCTCAAGCTGCAGCTCGACCGAGCCGGCGTCACCATTTCTGTGATCAATCCAGGATTTGTCCGCACGCCGCTGACCGACAAGAACGAATTCCCCATGCCGTTCTTGATGGAACCCGAGGACGCGGCCCGCGCCATCTTCGTCGGCATGACGCGCCGAAGGTTCGAAATCGCCTTCCCGACGCCATTCGTCATGATCCTCAAGGCTCTGCGAATATTGCCATACGGTCTTTACTTCTGGCTGGTGCGAAAGGCGACCAGTGCATGAGACCGGAAGATCGCGGCGCCGACTATGTCCAGTATTACGAAACGTTGACGCGCGAGCGGTTGTCGAATCTGTCGCGATACATTACCGATGACATGCGGTTCAAAGATCCGTTCAACGACGTGCGCGGCGTCGAGGCCTATCGGGTCCTGCTTGGCAAAATGTTCGATGCGATTCCCGATATTCGATTCTCGGTGTCACACCGCGCGCTCTCGGGAGACGCCTGTTTTCTGCGCTGGCGGTGCCGAGGCACGCTGCAAGTTGCGGGTCGCAAGCCGTGGGTCGTCGAAGGGATGAGCGAGTTGCGCTTCGCGGACGACGGCCGTGTCCGCGAGCATGTCGACCACTGGGACGCCGCCGAGCAATTCTATGAAAAGTTACCCGTGGTCGGTCCGGTCCTCCGCTTCATTCGGCGGCGCGTGGCATCTCATTGAACGCGTTCTGATCGTTGGCGGCCATTAGCGGCTTGTTGAACGCCAACGTCACCGTGCCGATGTGCACGCCGAATTTCGTGACCACGGCCTTGTTCAGCAGGACGTTTCCCGGCTGCAAGTACATCCAGTCGTCGAAGTGAACCTTCCACGTGCCGTCGCCGACCTTCAGATTGAGGTCGTAACTCCAGTTGAGCGTGTTGCCAAAACTACGCCCCTGGGCCGTGCCGATCACATCGCTCGCTGTACCGGTATAGGTATTGTCGTCGACCTTGGTGATGGTCCATACCCGGCGGTCTTTCTCGCCATCGGAATAGGCGAAGCGCTCGTCGAGCACGAGTTGGGTGCCATCCCAGGTTCCGGTGATGTCGACGACGAACTGGCGGCGCAGAGTGCCGAAGCGGTCCTCGAACATGCCCCAGGCCTTGGTCTCGCCCGAGAAATACTTCTCGATCACGAACCTCGGCTCTGTGCCTTTGAAGTCTTCGGGTTTCATCGTTCCGCTACATGCCGTCAGGAAAGTGATTGCGGCAGACGCCGCCATCCAGAGCTTGTTTTTCATGTCTTCACAGATTCGAGACCGTCTGATTCCGCCATCATCCTCCTGGCCGCGAGAGCGTCGATCCGACGCCGGATCAGGGCCTGGCGAGCGGCGGTAATCGGGAAATCCCAAACCAGCCGTATCGCTACCAGTTTCAATACGACCGGGATGGCTGAATAGATCACTGCCAGGGCCAGCAAAGCCTCGGGCGCGCTTGGCCCAGTCGGATCAAAGCCAAAATAGGCGAGAAGGGGAAAGGTTAATCCCACGGCAAGCGCCAAAGCCAACTTGGTGGCCATGCCCCACAAGGCAAAGAACAGGCCGGCCCGACGCTGGCCGGTCTTGAGGGTATCGAAGTCGACGACATCGGCCTGCAATGCGGGCGGAATGGCGAGATCCGCCCCGAGGCCAAGCCCGGTGATAACGCAAACAACGGCAAAGGCGCCGACCGCTCCGGGCGGAATGAACGGAACCCAGATGAACGCCGCCGAGGTCATGATCATCGCGACACACCATGTGCGGTGCTTCCCCAACCGGCTGGTTAACCACAACCACATGGGGATCGCGGCGACCGCGAATAGAAAGTAAGCAAGGATCAATACGCCCCGCTCGGTCTGGTCGGCCTGCAATCGGTGTTCAAGAAAAAGGATGAACAGCGTCGAAGGAATTCCGTTCGCAAGCCCATTGATCAGCCACGCGGTCAACAGGCGAATGAAGGGTTTGTTGCGGGTAATGGACCGGACCGAGTTCTCGATCTGAGCGGAATTTGCGGCGACAGACCGGTCCGGGACGACCATCAACAACGCGATAACTGAAGGCAAACCGACGCCGACCGCAAGCCAGCTGATGGCGGCGAGGGCGTCGCGTTCCGACTGGCCGCTCATCGCCGCGATCACCGGCACGGTGCCGGCGGCAAAAATACCGAGGATGGTGGCGCCTTCGCGCGCCGACGTGATGCGCGAACGCTCTTGGTAGTCGGTTGAAAGTTCGGCTCCCCAGGCGGCGTAGGGAATGCTGACCAGCGTCCAACCCAAGTAGAGCAAGACCGACCACACCATGACGTAGACAAACGTCACGCCCGACGGTGGTTGGAACAAACGGACCAGGGCAAATCCCGCAATAATCGCGCCAATCAGAATCCACGGTTTGCGCCGGCCCCATACCGAGCGCCACTTGTCGCTGAACATGCCAACCAGCGGATCGGTGACGACATCCGAGGCGCGCGCAAGCAGCAGGGCCGTTCCGGCGGCGGCGAGGCCCAGTTCCGTGCTGTAGAGACTGGGAAGGAAAACGGCTGCCGGAATTGTCGGCATGGCGAGGGCGAACGCAGGCAGCGCATATGCGGCCAGACGCCCGCCAGGTACGCGGTGAGGCCGATCAGGCGCGGACGAGTTTGAACTGGCCAACGTCAATCGCCTTGGCGCGGAACCCGCCTTCACAATAGGCGAGATACAACTCCCACATCCGTCGGAATCGATCGTCAAAACCGAGCGGCGCGATCTCGGCCCATTTGGCGAGAAAGCGATCGCGCCATATCTTGAGGGTCGTGGCGTAGCTCGGGCCAAACATGAAGGAATCGGCCAGGGCCAGGTTCGATCGCTGAAATTGATCCTTCAGCGCCGTTACCGTCGGCAACATGCCGCCCGGAAAGATGTAGCTTTGGATGAAGTCGGGATTGCGCCGATAGTTCTCGAAGCGGCTCTCCTCGATGGTGATGATTTGTAGCGCGGCGTTGCCGCCGGCGACGAGGCGGTCGCGGATCATGTCGAAGTAGCGCGACCAATGCTTCTCGCCGACGGCTTCGAACATTTCGATCGAGGCGATGCGATCAAATGTGCCGCTGATATCGCGGTAGTCCTGCAGGCGAAAGTCGACGCTGTCGCCGAGCCCGGCCTTTTGCAGGCGCGCGCCGGCGTAGGCCAATTGCTCTTTCGACAGCGTGAGACCGGTGACGCGGCAACCGTGATGTTTGGTGACGTATTCCGCAAATCCGCCCCACCCAAATCCGACTTCCAGAACCCTGTGCTCCGGCCTGAGATCGAGTAACGCGGCAATGCGGCGATACTTCTCGGTCTGCGCATCTGTCAGCGACTCTTCGCGGCCCGAAAACAAAGCCGACGAATACGTCATGCTGGAATCGAGCCAGTGGGCGTAGAACGAATTGCCGAGGTCGTAGTGGGCTGCAATGTTGCGCCGCGCGCCGTCTTTCGAGTTGGGGCGCAGCCAATGGCCGATGCGATGCTTCACGCGGTGAAAGAAATTCTGCATCGAGCCCGCATCCCACGTATCGACATTGAGGCACGCCAGTTCGATGATGTTCGCCATCTCCGGGCTGCCCCAATCGCCATCGAGATAGGACTCGATGAAACCGAAATCGCCCTCGGTGACGAATCGCCGCAGCGCGCGCCAGCGATGGATTTCGACGATGGCGCGGGGTCCTTCCTGCGAATTGCTCGACAATTCGTATTGGCTGCCGTCAGGCATGATCACGGTAAGGCGGCCAACCTTAAGCCGGCTCACCACCGAGATGGCCTTTTGAACCAGTCGATTGCCGCGTTTCACGGCGGCGGTCTTCGACGTTCTCACGTCGTACGGTGAAAATTGATCCATGTTGAGATTTTAGCCTTTAATCAGACTGACAGGGTCGTTCGGCGGCGCGGGCCGCGTGACAAGTGGAATTCCCTTGAGCCACAATTTCAACGCTTCCCAATGGATTCCTGCGATCACTTTGATCGTCAAGAACGGAAATTGAGCGAGAAGTCTCAGGGCCGACAGTCGCGACAAGGGGCGCCTTTCGCCATGGAACGACGCATGCAGCAGGGGGCCGTCCTGGTCGCTGTCGGTGATGGCGATCGTCACTTCGTCCGCCGGCGGACGGATGCGAAAGTCGTAGGTCATGTCCATGGCGATAAATGGCGAGACATACATTTTCTTGGCGCAACGCTGAACGATGACCCCATCATTCGTGGGCGACACCGGGATGACGTAGCTGTGCCGCTGATGAAACGTATTGTTGACCTGGTGGACGATGGCCAAAAGTTCGCCGGATCGTTTGAAGCAGAAATAAACACTGATCGGATTGAAAGCGTATCCAAACACCCGCGGATAACAAAGTAGCTTGACCGGCCCGCCATCGGGCTTGAGCTCGGCCGCGCTCAGCAAACCTTCGATCCAGGGCTTGAGTGGGCGATTTTCGCCCGGACCATGGTCGCGGTCGTGGAAGCTGACAGGCGCGGCGCGGTTGTAACCGAAACCGGAAATTTCGCGGTCAAGTGCCGGCAGCTCATCGAGATCGAACAATGCCGAACAGACGCGGTAGGAGAGTTTATGCCGGCGCGGCCGCACGCGCCGATGCATGACGATGCCGTCGTAAAAACATGACGTCAGTGTCGTCACGCGGCGGCCCCTACGGTTTCGCCGACGCGGATCCGATAGGATTCGTTCTTGACCGACCACGGACGCCTGATGCCGCCCAAGGCCTCGCCGACCGCGAGTCCGGATTGCAGGCCGTCCTCATGAAAGCCGTGGCCGAAATAGGCGCCGCAAAACCAGGTTCGATTCTGTCCTTGCAACGACCACAGCCGCGCCTGCGCATCGAGCGCTGCGTGATTGAAGATCGGATGTTCGTAGTCGAATTCCGCGAGAACGGTACCGTCGCGTGGGGTGCGCGGCGGGTTCAGGGTGACAAAAATGGGGAACGCACGATCGATGTTTTGCAGATAATTCATCCAGTAAGTGAGGCTCACACCGCCTTTGCCGATGGTGGCGCTATCGGCGAGGAAGTTCCAACTCGCCCAGGCCGCCGAGCGACGCGGCATCAGTGACGAATCGGTATGGAGAACCGCGCGATTTTGCGCGTACTTGAGCGCGCCGAGTACCCGACTCTCATCGGCTATCGGGTTGGCGAGCATGGCGAGGGCATCGGGCGCGTGAGCGGCAATGACGACATGATCGAAAACCTCATCGGTGCCGGCGTCCGTCGTCACTTCGACGAATTCATGATGCCGCCGAACGGACCTGACGCCACAATTGAGGCGGATGCGATCCCGGTAGGACGCCGCGATTTTTTCGACATAGACCCGGCTGCCGCCGGTCACCGTTCGCCATTTCGGGCGATTGGCGTCGCGAAGCTCAAGCAGGCCATGGCTTTGGAAGAAGTTGACGAACGCCGCCAGCGGGAAATTGAGAATCTCGTCATATGATGCCGACCAGATGCACGCCGCGACCGGCAGAAGGTGCAGCTTGGCAAACGCTTCGCCATAATTCCGGGCGCGCAGATAATCGCCGATAGTGCCCGAGGTCCGGCCAGCGTCGATCGTGTCGCCGACCACGCCACGGTAGAAGCGAATGATGTCAAAAATCATATGCCAAAACATCGGGCGCAGGACGTTTCGTTTCTGCGCGAACATCGTCCAGACGGTATTGCCCGAATATTCAAAGCGGCCGCCGTCGATTGACGCCGAGAATGACATGCCGCTCGCCTCGGTCGGGACGCCGAGATGGTCGAACAGGGCGGTGAGGTTCGGATAGGTGAGGTTGTTGTAAACGATAAAACCGGTATCAACCGGAATCGTCCGGCCGTTCAAGCGCGCGTCAAAGGTGTTGCTGTGCCCGCCGACCCACGAAGCCTTTTCAAATACCGTAACGTTATGACGCTGGCCCAGGAGCCAGGCCGCCGAAAGGCCGGATATACCAGTGCCGACCACGGCGATGTTCAACCGACGTTCGTTCAACATGGACGAAAATTGCCATCCCAAAGCGAAAGAGACAATGTACGTTTCACCAACGCACTTGGAGCACCTTTAGCCGACATTTCCCAGATAGGCGGCCGATCCGCCCCTGATTGACGGCAGAATAGCCCGGGCTCCTGCCTTCCCGGAAGGCGGAATAGCGTAGCGACAACTTCCGTCGCAGCAGAATCGTCGGCTTGACCGCCATGCCACGGCCAGACGTGCGATTCTCGCTGGTTTTGCCACAGTGCAGTCGCACTTCGCCTGTCGCCGGCTTCGTGCGGCCGCTTCCTGCCGTCAGCATGGTGTCGGCTCTCGTGGTCGCAGATCGTCGATCATGTCGAGGATACGCCGGAATAGATCGCGCGGCACGGCAACCTCGGCCATCTGGAAAACGGCGTAGCGGGCGTGGGCGATCACCTTCGCGCCGATCTTGACCACCTTCTCGCGGATCGTGGTCAGCGACCAGCTTTCCATCTCCTCCGGCAGGGCGAGCGTACGCAGGAAGTTGGACAGGTTGTAGGCCAGCGCATGAAGCTGGAGCCGCACGGCGTTGGCCTTCATCGTGCCGCAGGACAGCCGCGTCCACTTCACCACGTTCTTGCCCTCCTTGATCCACTGCTCCGCCGTGCAGCGCTGGTTGTAGAAGGCGACGATGCGGTTGGCGGGCCGGGTCAGGTTGGTGACAATGAACCCGACGCGGGGATACAGTTCGCCGGGATGCCATTCCACCTTGGCCACAACCCGCCGTTTCCGGCTCCACGATCCGGCCTGATAGCTGAAGCTGGCATGGAACCGCTGGACATGCATGGGCGGGCGTCCCGCCGGGCGTTTGAGCAGG
>VGEM01000085.1 GCA_016869315.1 Alphaproteobacteria bacterium
CCTGGCGCGCGGAACGTCGCAAGAGCGCCCGGAGGCGCGCGATCAGCTCGGCAATCGAGAAGGGTTTGGCCACAAAGTCGTCCGCACCAACCGAAAGCCCCTGGACACGGTCGGCTTCGGCGACACGCGCGGTCAGCATGATCACCGGCGTATGGCTGGTGTTCGGCAGGCGGCGAAGCTCGCGACAAACGTCGAGACCGGACATGCGCGGCAGCATCCAGTCGAGCAGGATGGCGTCGGGCGGCGATCGTATCGCGAGTTCGAGCGCCTGTTCGCCGGTGGTCGCCTCGGTGACCTCGAAGTCGTGCCGCTCGAGATTGTAACGCAGCATGGTCAGCAGCGCGGGCTCGTCGTCGACAATCATGATCCGGCCGGGCATTGCGCTCACCCGAACCGGCCGGTGACATAGTCACGGGTCCGCGGTGACAACGGCGCCTGAAAAACGTTCTTCGTCGCGCCGAACTCGACCAGACGGCCGAGATACATGAACGCGGTGTAGTCGGAAGCCCGCGCGGCCTGCTGCATGTTGTGGGTAACGATGACGATCGTATAACGCCCCGCGAGTTCGTCGATCAGCTCTTCGATCCTGGCGGTGGCGACAGGATCGAGCGACGCGCACGGCTCGTCCATCAGCAGCACCTCGGGATCGCAGGCGATCGCCCGCGCAATGCAAAGGCGCTGCTGCTGCCCGCCCGACAGACCGAGCGCGCTGTCGTCGAGGCGGTCCTTGACCTCGTCCCAGAGCGCCGCGCCGCGAAGCGCATGTTCGACGGCGCCGGCCTGGCGACGCCTGTCCACGAAGCCATCGACCCGCATCGGAAAGGCGACGTTGTCGAAGATCGACATCGGGAACGGGTTCGGCTTCTGAAAGACCATTCCCATGCGCTTGCGCAGCGCGATCGGATCCTGAGCGGGACGATAAATGTCTTGTCCGCCAAGATGGATGTGGCCGGCAATCCGAAGTCCGTCGATCAAATCGTTCATGCGGTTGATACACCGGAGCAGCGTCGACTTGCCGCACCCGGACGGGCCAATCAGGGCGGTCACCTGTCCTTCAGGGATCGGCAAGGTCACGCCATGAAGGGCTTGCTTGTCGCCGTACCAAAGATTGAGACCGGTGATGTCGAGCGTCGCCGCGATTCCGCTGACATCGGGATGGTAAACGGTCGATTCAATTGTCATCGTTGTCATCGCGTCACTCGTCAGAACGCGGCCGTGGCAAATCGAGTCTTGAGCCGGTTGCGGATCAAGATCGCCGCGAGGTTCATTCCGAAGACCACGGTCATCAGCAACATGGTGGTGACGAAAACCATCGGCTTGCCCGCCTCGGAATTGCGAGACTGAAAACCGACGTCGTAGATGTGAAATCCGAGGTGCATAAAGCTGCGTTCAAGATGGATGAACGGAAACGTGCCGTCGATCGGCAGCGCCGGCGCCAGCTTGACGACTCCGACCAGCATCAGCGGCGCGACCTCGCCAGCCCCGCGCGCCATGGCGAGGATGATGCCGGTGAGAATTCCGGGCATGGCCCGTGGCAGCACGACGTACTTGATGGTCTGCCACTTCGAAGCGCCGCACGCGAGAGACGCTTCGCGAATCGAGCGCGGCACGGCCGAGAGAGCCTCCTCGGTCGCGACGATGACGACCGGCACCGTGAGAAGCGCAAGCGTCAGGGACGACCACAACAGCCCGCCCGTGCCGAACGTCGGGCTTGGCAACCGCTCCTGGAAGAAGACCTCGTCGATCGTCCCACCGACCAGATAAGCGAAGAAACCCAGACCGAACACGCCGTAAACGATCGACGGGACCCCGGCGAGGTTGTTGACGCAGATTCTCACAAAGGCAACGAATCGTCCCTGCCGGGCGTACTCGCGGAGGTATAGCGCCGTGACGATTCCGAATGGAGCGACAGCCACGACCATCAACAGAGTCATGGTGAAGGTTCCGAACAACGCCGGCCATACGCCACCTTCGGTGTTCGCTTCGCGCGGATCGTCGGACAAGAATTCCCACCACCGCGCAAGATAGATCGCGATCTTGTCGAACCATGACAGATCGTTGGCGGCATAGAGTCGAACGATGGCATCGAGCGCGACGGTCTTGGACGTGCCTTGGGCGTCGGCGAAGGTCGCCGTGAATCCTTTGTTGGTGTCGACCAGGGCCGCCGCTTCGGCCGTGCTCCGCTGGTGATCTTTGGCAAGCGCGGCGGCGACGGACTCGTATGTCACGGCCGCGCGCCGGTAGGATTCGCTGCCACGTCCCTCCGACAGCTCGATGGATCGGAGTTCGAGCCGTTCTTGTTCTATGCGGGCGTTGATACCGCCGATGTCATCGCGTTCCAAATCTGCGATTTTGCGCCACCTGTCGCGGGCCGCGCGGTGCGCGTCGACGAAACGCGGATCGGCGATATCGGTTACGGCAACCGAGGTGCCGTCGACGGTCATGCCAATCAACCTGCCGATCAGCGGCCCCCACTCCATGCGCTCGACGAGCACCATGTCGCGCGGCAAACTCCGCGTCGCGACATCGAAGTCAGCCACCCATTTGAAGTCTTCGCCATAGAGATCGAAGTTTCCGGTCTTGATCAGGAAACGCGTCGCATAGCCGCCATTGCCGGCGACATTCTCCCGGGCCGTGGCCGAGAGTTTGGCGACAACGTCCGGTGCGGGCCGGAATGATTCCTGGCGCACGCGTTCGCCGGCACTTATAGCGCCGGAATTTTCGGTGAGCACTTCGATGGGCTTCGGAATGAAAGTCACGAAACCGTTCCAGACGACGAGGGCGAGCAGACCCGCGATCATCAAGCATCCAAGCGCCAACGCCCCGCCGAGAAGCCATGTGAACGGCTCGCCGCGCGACCTCACATCGTCGGCCTTCGCCGGTACGGTGCGGGACAGATTCGAGCTGGCGGTGGGGGCAAGATTGCTCGTCGAGGTCATGGTGTCGCTCACATCGCCGCCGTTTGCTTGCGGAACCTGAGGCGCACCACCTCGGCCAGCGTGTTCACGACGAAAGTCATCGCGAAGAGGGTCAGGGCCGCCAGAAACAGCATGCGGTAGAGCGTCGAGTCCCTGACCGCTTCCGGCATCTCGACAGCGATGTTGGCCGATAGGGCGCGTAAACCCGCGAAGAGATTCCAGTCGATGATCGGTGTGTTCCCTGCGGCCATCACAACGATCATCGTTTCGCCGACCGCGCGCCCCATGCCGACCATGACCGCGGCGAAAATCCCGCTCATGGCCGCGGGCACGACAACGCGGATGGTCGTCTGCCATTGCGTCGCGCCGAGACCGAGGCTCGCGGCCCGCAAGTGTTCCGGAACCGCTGTGAGCGCGTCTTCCGACACTGTGTAAATGATTGGGATGACGGCGAAGCCCATCGCAAAGCCGACGATCAAGCTGTTGCGCTGGACGAAGGTATCGAGAACCCCTCCGCGGACATCACCGCCGAGATCGACAACAATCTGCGCCGCCAAAACGGCGATAACCGCCGCTGCCAGCGCTGTGACAACCCATCGCGCCAGATAGTCGCGTCCGGCGGTTGACGGCGTTTTCATGGCCCGCATGACCCATGCGCCGACCACGGCATTGGTCAGTAACCAAAAGCCAGCGAAGACAGCCGGCCACAGCATCAACGCCAGGAGGGCCTTGCTCGTCCCCGTCGCGCCGCTGACCCAGGCTTTGAAGTCGCCCGCGAAGAAGATGTTTTCAAGCGTTGGCGCCAACACGGCGCACGCTGAAACGGTCAGGAGCACAACCGCCGTCGCCAGCGCCAATCGGACCAGCCCTCCGAAGCGCGCCTGGGTCGCGCGAGGCACCAGCTGCCACAGGCAGGCTGCAAAAATGAGGCCGGCAGGTATCGCGCCAAACGCGATCAGCACGGCAGAAATCGCACTCTCGGCGATGGGCGCAAGAATAATGGCGGCGATGAAGCCCAGCACGACCGACGGCAGCGATGCCATCAGCTCCATGGTTGGTTTGACGACGGCTCGCACACGCGGACCCGTGAACTCCGCCGTGAAGATGGCGGCGCCAAGCGCGATGGGAACGGCGAACAGCAGCGAGTAAAACGTCGCCTTCAATGTGCCGAAGATCAGGGGGATCAGCGACAGCTTGGGTTCGAACGCGTCCGATCCGGCCGATGACTGCCAAGTGAATGTCGGCTCGGCATAACCTTCGTACCAGGTGCGGCCAAAGATCGTGCCGATCGTGGTCTCGGGGTGCGGCAGATCGAATCGCCAAAGCGTGAATTGGGTTCCGTTTTGGGAGATGAGAGCGTTGTCGCGTGGCGCGAAAACCAGACTGGCCGGCGCCGCCGCGCCAGGTTCGGGCGCGAGTTTGAGCAGCAATTGAGCGCTAGTTCCGTGACGAACCCAAACGTCGCCTTCGGCATCGGCGGTGGCGAACATCTTGCCGCGCTGGGCGGGCGCAATTCGGACGACACCAACCGGATGGCGTTCGAGCGACTTGGCCGGGATCAAGACATAGCCGTCGGTGGTCGCGGCATTGTCGCGCGCGACGCGAAAGTAGATGTCGACCGAGCCGTCGTCACGGCCCACAACCAGCGACTGTTCGCCGATCAAGAATGCGATCGATGTCAACTTGGTCGCCCCGGGCGCGATGTCGATCGTTTCCGCGAGCACAGGGTTGCTGAAATCGCGCGCGTCGTACCGTCGCACGGTGCCGGACGTTTCGGCGAAATAGACTTGATCGGCCTGGTCGTTGATCAGTGCGGCGCTGACCGCGACGCCGGCGTCGAGTCCGGGGAGCTCGGCCGTGGTCACGCTGATGCGTTCGCGGCCCGTCACCATGTTTTTGCGCGTCTCGGCCCGCGACAGCCGCCCGACGCCCGCGGCATCGACCGTGACAAACGCCCGGACCGGCCGCTCCGCCGGGCCGCCGACGCGGTAATCGATCGCGCGAATTGGCTGTCTACTCGCAATCATCTGAGGTCCGCCGACGGCAGCGACCACGCTGACTTTGCGCAATTGTCCGGTCGCGATCGGCGTGAAGACGGAACTTCCGTCGGTCAAATCTCCGGAGTCGCCAAGCGGTTTAAGCCCGGCCGGTCGCGCTTCGCTTTCGATCAGTTCGATCTTGAACTCCACGTTGGCGAATCGGATCGAGCCATCCTCAAAACCAAAGGCCATTTGATTGCCGGTCAGGGTGTGGGCCGCCGCGGTCGCTTGGCGCCCATCGAACTCAAAGCTTGGCACGACCAACCGTTCGCCGGAGGCGGCATGCACCGCGCTGACCTGCCCCGAATCGGACACGGTCGCGATCATCGAAAGGTTTTCGTCGGTGGCGATGAGCGCTGCGCGGCCTTCGGATCGCGGCCATGGTGCCGACGAGCGCCCGTCGAGTGCGCCGTCCATCAGGAGCGGCGCTACCACTTCGGCCAGGAACACCATGATCCCGAACACGGCAACGATCACCGACATGCCGCCGGCCCGGATCGTCCAGTCGGCGGCCTTGTCGGCGATCAGCACCGCCGCGGCGGTTTCCTTGGCACGGCGATAAGGCGCCGGCTGGGCCGCTGGCGGTGCGGTGTCGCGTTCGGAACTCACGGTGCGTCCGAACCGCGTATCAAGAACCCGCTTTAAGGCCAAGGACCGCGAGGTCCTCGTCGACGACCGCGGCAGGCAAGGGGTAGTAGCCGTCCTTGATCACGCCTTCTTGGCCATCCTTGGACAGGACGTACTTGATGAACTCGGCGCGGAGCGGTTCGAGCGTTCGGCCCGGGTTCTTGTTGACATAGGTGTAGAGAAACCGCGTGATCGGATAATCGCCGGCATAGGCCGTCTCGGGCGAAGGATCGAAGCATTCGCCGCCGGTCTCGTTCGAGATCGCGACTGCCTTGACGTCGGCCGTTCTGTAGCCGATGCCGGAGTACCCGATCGCCGATTTGTCAGACGCGACCGCCTGAACGACGGCCGAGGAGCCCGGCTGTTCCTTGACGGTGTCCTTATAATCGCCATTGGCAAGCGCCGTTTCCTTGAAATAGCCGTATGTGCCCGAAGCAGAGTTGCGGCCATACATGGAAACCGCCGTGGCCGCCCACTCGCCGGTGACGCCGACCTGACCCCAGGTCGTCACATCCGACTTTGCGCCACGCTTACGGGTCTTGGAGAAAATCTGGTCGAGCTGTTCGAGACTCAGGCACTTGATCGGATTGTCTTTGTGGACAAACACCGCAAGCGCGTCGACCGCGTTGCGAAACGCGGTCGGCTTGTAGCCCCATTTCTTCTCGAAATCGTCGATCTCGGTCGGACGCATCGGGCGTGACATCGGGCCGAACTGGGCGGTCCCGGAAATCAACGCGGGCGGCGCGGTGCCCGATCCCTTGCCTTCGATCTCGATTTTGACGTTCGGGTATTGGCCCATGAAGCCTTCGGCCCACAGCGTCATCAGATTGTTCAGGGTGTCGGAGCCCATCGACTTGAGGCTGCCATCGACGCCTGAGGACTTGGAATAGGCGGGGATCGACGGGTCGACATCGACCGCGCTGGCCGGGCCTGTCGCGAGCGCGGTGGCAAGGACCGTGAAACTGGACATCATCTTGAGCATCTTGGATCTCCCTGTGGGGGCTTTCTGTTCGTGACCGTGATCGGTCGTTGGCGTCATAGCCGCGGCGCGCAATGCTTTCGTGACGCTCGTGTGAACGATTTGTGACGCCCCAATTGGTCAGCGCGCCCGCCAAGAAAAATGGGCGGCGACCTCCGGCCGCCGCCCATCCTTCGATCAAGCGTGAGGGGGGGTGGGGCTTGATCAGAACATGACCTGGAACCGCGCCGCGACGGTGTCGAGCTTCAATCCGAGGCGTGTCGGGTTGAGATTTGTCGCCGTGATCGGGTTCGCTTTGTTATAAACCGTGTGGATGTAGTTGAACTTCCACAACATGTTCGAATTCCAGAACCAGTTGAGACCGACGGTGTAATTGAGCTGTCGGCCGCCGTTGACGAGATTGGGCTGTGCCGCCGCCGTCAGGTTCGAGGAGTAATCGTCGATCAAATCCGTGTAGCTGATTCGTGCCGCCAACTCGACGGCGCCATTGCCGCCTTTGACGGGCGAGAACGGCGTAATCGGATTGACGCCTGAATAACAGCCGCAATTGGCGGTGTAGCCGCGCCGACCCCCGAACGTGTAACTGAGCTCGGCGTAGGTGCCCATCAGGTTCGCCTTGGTCTTTCCGCGGCGAGAGACGTCGTAACGGAAGTATTCGCCCTGGAAGAAAAGACTTCCTGAGGTCGCGGCCAGCTCGCCCGTGTAGATCATGGCGCCGGTCACCGGATTTGCGACGGTGCCGAGCGCTCCGGTGTTGAGGATGGTTGTTGGGTCGATGCGAATTTCCGGCCGGTCGCTGAGCGTGAAGCTCTGGGCCGTGTTGGGACCGGTGTTCGGCGCCTCGAATATTTCAGCGACGCCGACGCCGATGTGCACGGTTTGCAGCGGGTCGTTGATGATGTTGTAGGTCGCGCGCTGATACGCGCCAAATCCGCGCTTGGTCAGAGCGTGCGCGACGTTCGGCGTCGAGCTTGTGAAATAGGCGCCGAACCACCAGTTGGGTCCCCACGTCCGAAATCCGGCCGAGGCCCGCGGATCGCCCGCGTTGAAACTCGAGGCGATGGTCGCCGGGGAATTGCGCTCGATGAACATGATGTCGTTCGAGCTTGTCGCCTCTTCGAGCGTGAAGAACTGCGCCATGTAGCCGATTTCAACGATGGTGTTGGGAATGGCGGTGTAGCCGATCGATGCCGTGTTGATGGACGCCGTTCCATCGGTGGCGCCGCCGGCATCGAGAATGAGCGAATAGGTGAAATCGTTGAGCGCCTTTCCGGTCACGCCAAGCCGGGCGCGGCGGGCATTGACGCCGCTTGATAGCTTCCCGCCCGCCCGCGTGCCGGGTCCGGTGACACCGTCGGGCTTCTGGTTGAGATACGTGCCCACGTCGAAGTGGATTCGGCCAGTCGGCGCGATCGTCCATTCGTTATCCGGGCTCGACAGCGCAAAGCGATTGGTTCCGGATTGCGTGACCTTGGGATTTGCGGCCGGCTTGACTCTGGCCTTGCCGCTCTCGAACACCAGCGTGCCACCCGCCTCGAGCGCGGCTTCGCGCGCCTGTTTCTCGGCTGTTTCGCGCGCTGTCTTTTCCTTCTCGATCGCGTCTTTTTGGGCGGCATCGGCGGCCTTGAGAGCGTCAAGCTGTTGTTGCATGGCGCGCATCTGATCCTGAAGCGTCTGGATCTGGCGCCCGCTGTCTTGGGCGTTCGCCGCGGCCGCCGGTAGAATCATGAAAAGCGATGCGGCAATCGCTCGAATTTGAAGAGTCACGTGGTTCTCCCTTTGAGGTCGTTTTTCGCGTCCCCAATGGCCCCTGCCTCAGGACGCGAAGCGACACATAGAAAGAGGCGGCGAAGGTCCTGTGACCGGTTCGTGACGGTTTGATGAAATGCCCGGCAGAACGCGCTCAAGGCCCTTGGCCACAATCGAGAAAATTGTGGTGGTGATTGGCCTTAACGGGGCTTCCGGGCGTTCGCCCCGTTCAGTATAAGTGCCCGCACCTCGGCATTTTTCGGGCGGAACGGGCACCATGGCGGCAGGCGGTATCAGGCGGGTGTTGATCTGCGCGGGCGCCATCCTGGCGCTCGCCGCCTGCTCGTCGGACCCCGATCCCGGCGAAAGCTATCGGCGGTCGCCCGATGCACCGGCGGCGCCCAGCTCGGGCGGCGGCCTGAATTTGTTCAGCAGCAGCGAGCAGAGCACCGAAAGCGCGATTTCGGTGAATGCGTTCCTGTGGCGCGCCTCGCTCGACACGCTGTCATTCATGCCGCTGGCCTCGGCCGACCCCTTTGGCGGCGTGATCATCACCGACTGGTACGCCCCGCCCGAATCGCCCAACGAGCGGTTCAAGATGAATGTTTACATTCTGGGCCGCGCGCTTCGCGCCGATGGGCTCAAGATTTCGGTGTTCCGTCAGACCCAGGATGGCGCGGGCCGCTGGGCTGATGCCGCCGTCGGTCAAGAAGTCGCAACCGAAGTTGAAAACGCCGTGTTGACCCGGGCTCGCGAGCTTCGACTTCAATCGGTTGCCGAAGAACCGAACAGCTAGGTCCCGACGCGCGGCCCCTCATCGCCTCGCTCCGCTCGGCACCTCCTCCCCGGAGGGGAGAGGATTGGGGTGAGGGGTTCGAGCAACGAACGATATCCCCATGGCATCTCCCGAAGTCCGTTACAATTTCCGCGAAGCCGAGACCAAGTGGCAAAAAGTTTGGGCCGATCGCAAGGCCTTTGCCGCCGAGCGCAATTCGAAGAAGCCCAAGTACTACGTGCTTGAGATGTTCCCCTATCCGTCGGGGCGCATCCACATGGGTCACGTGCGCAATTACACGCTGGGCGATGTCGTCGCCCGCTTCAAGCGCGCCCAAGGGTTCAATGTTCTGCACCCGATGGGCTGGGACGCGTTTGGCTTGCCCGCCGAGAACGCGGCACTGGAGCGCGGCATTCATCCGGGACCGTGGACGCGGCAGAACATCGCCGACATGCGCGGGCAGCTCATGCCGCTGGGCCTGTCGCTCGACTGGGATCGCGAGATCGCAACATGTGAGCCCGAGTACTACCGCCATGAACAGAAAATGTTTCTCGACTTCCTCAAGGCGGGGCTCGCGTATCGTAAGGAGTCGTGGGTCAATTGGGACCCGGTCGATCACACCGTGCTGGCCAACGAGCAGGTGATCGACGGCAAAGGCTGGCGCACCGGCGCGCCGGTCGAGCAGCGCAAGCTCAATCAGTGGTTCTTGAAGATCACCCACTTTGCCGAGGACTTGCTGACGTCGCTCGACGATCTGACGCGCTGGCCCGACAAGGTGCGGCTGATGCAGTCGAACTGGATCAGCCGCTCGGAAGGTGCGCGCGTTTTCTGGCCGCTGGTTGGCGGCGACGGTAAGGACCTGGGACAATCGCTGGAGGTCTTCACCACCCGGCCCGATACACTGTTCGGCGCTTCGTTCTGCGCCATTTCGCCGCAGCATCCGCTGGCCGCGAAGCTGGCCGCGACCAATCCGGCGCTGACCACTTTCATCGCGGACTGCAGCGCCGCCGGCACTGCCACCGCCAGCATCGAGACCGCCGAGAAGAAAGGTTTCGATACCGGGCTTAAGGCGCGACATCCCTTTGTCGCCGACTTCGATGTTCCGGTCTATGTCGCCAACTTCGTGCTGATGGAATACGGCGCGGGCGCCATCTTCGGCTGTCCGGGCCACGATCAGCGCGACATGGATTTCGCGCGTAAATATGGGCTTCATGTCGCGTGCGTGGTTGCGCCGAAGGATGGCGACGCAACCGCTTTCGCGAACACGCTCGAAGCGGGAAACGCGGCATTTGTCGACGACGGGGTTGCGGTCAATTCCGCGTTTCTCAATGGTCTCGGCACCATCGCCGCCAAAACCAAAGCCATCGCCCGGCTGGAGGAGCTTGGCTGCGGCAAAGGCACCGTGCAGTTTCGGCTGCGTGATTGGGGCGTATCGCGACAGCGCTATTGGGGCTGCCCGATCCCGATCATCCACTGCCAAAGCTGCGGCGCGGTGCCGGTGCCCGACAAAGATCTGCCGGTGCGCTTGCCCGAGGACGTGAGCTTCGACAAGCCAGGCAATCCGCTTGAGCGCCACCCGAGCTGGAAGCATGTGGCGTGCCCCGCCTGCGGCAAGCCGGCGCTGCGCGAGACCGACACCTTCGACACTTTTGTCGAATCGTCGTGGTACTTCGCTCGCTATTGCTCGCCGGCCGCGACCGACCGGCCTTTCGACAAGGCGGAGGCGATGTCGTGGCTGCCGGTCGATCAGTACATCGGCGGCGTCGAGCATGCGGTGTTGCATCTGCTCTATTCGCGGTTCTTCACCCGCGCCATGCAGACTTGCGGGTATCTCGACTTGAAGGAGCCGTTCGCCGGCCTCTTCACCCAGGGCATGGTCTGTCACGAGACATATAAAACCGCGGCCGGAGCGTGGGTCGAGCCGGGCGACATCGAGAAGCAGGGCGACGGTGCCAGGCATCGTAAGACCGGCGAGGCCGTGACGGTCGGCCGCTCCGAGAAGATGTCGAAATCGAAGAAGAACACCGTCGACCCACAGGCGATCATCGATTCCTATGGCGCCGATGCGGCGCGCCTGTTCATGCTGTCCGACTCGCCGCCCGAGCGCGATCTCGAATGGACCACCGCCGGCATCGACGGCGCCTGGCGCTATCTCAATCGGTTATGGCGAATGGCGGCGGCGGCGAAGGATTGCGCGGCCGGCGCACCCGACCGCGCGCACCCGCTGGTGCGCCATTGCCACCGCGCCATATCCGGGGTCACCGACGATCTTGAGAAGCTCCGTTTCAATTCAGCGGTCGCCAAACTGCGCGAGTTGTCGAACGCGATCGAAGAGCTGAAGCCCGCCGACGCGCCCGCCGTCTATCGCTTCGCCGTCGAGACGGTCGCCCGCCTTGCCGGCCCCTTGATGCCGCACGTCGCCGCCGAAATCTGGGCGAGCCTCGGCCACGCTTCCGCGCTGATCGACGAATCGTGGCCGACGTTCGACGCGGCGTTGCTGGAAGAGTCGACCGTCACCGTCGCGGTGCAGGTCAACGGCAAGCTGCGCGGGACGATCTCGATGGCCAAAGGCGCCGATAAGGCCGCCTACGAAACTGCGGCGCTGGCCCTGCCCGGAGTGCAGACACATCTTGCCGGCAAACCGCCGAAGAAAGTGATCGTCGTGCCGGAGAAGGTGGTCAGCGTAGTGGCGTGATGCGTGGATCAAAGATGAAATCACACACCGCACGCGGCTCAGCCATCCGCGGGCGTTCGAAGAAAAGTCAGCCACGCGTTTTGATCGTTGGCGGAATGCTCGATGCTATCGTGCGTGCGATAGCCTAAGCGGAATACGGAAAAATCGCGCGGGCGCTCAAATCCGCTCGAACACCTCGATCATAAATCCGTTCGGCGCCAGGTAGGTCTGGACGCGGCGATGGCCGAGGTCGGCGACACGGACCTCGACTGCATCGGCAAACGGTTTCATGTTTTTCGCGCGGGCACGCTTTTCGATCTCGGCGACGCTCTCGACCCGAAAGCTCCAGATCGCCATGCCGCGATTGGGGGGGCGAGGTGCTGCGCCGGTGCCGGGCGCGAGATGCTCGGGCGCATAGGCCGCCAGCGCGACGTGGCCGGTGTCGGAGCCCTTGGCGTGGACGGTCGCGAAGCGGAACGGAATCTCGTACGCCGTCCATTCACGGTCCGAGCGAACGTCAAAGTCGAGCACGTCGGTGAAGAATCCGATCACCGCGTCCATCTCGGACTTGCTCAGGACCAGCGTT
>VGEM01000086.1 GCA_016869315.1 Alphaproteobacteria bacterium
CGCGGACACCGGCGAAACGCACCGCCTGATAAAGGAACAACGCCGCCCAGTCGTTGCGGTATGCGGCCATGACTTTGTGGCGTAGCGCGAGCTGACTCTCGACATCAAACGCCGCATGGGCCGCCTTGATGTCGGCGGTGGCTGCGGGGTTGCAGTACCAGGGGTGCGGCCAGAGACACGATGCGGTGTCGAGCCCGCGCAAGGAATCGGCTGTGGGCTCGTGACTATAGTGAAGCCCGAACATGCCCTCGCCCCAGGTGCCTTCCATCACGTTTCGAATCAATTGCGGCGTCGAAATCTGCCGAACCTCGGCCGACACGCCGACGTTCGCCAATTGCTGGGCAATTGCCTGGGCCAGGGCGCCGTCGTTGGCGCTGGCGCCAACGGTGAGCTCGACGACAAAGGCGAGCTTGTTCGCGAAACCCGCCTCGGCGATCAGTTTGCGGGCACGGTCGGGGTCAAAGGGAATCGGCGGAAGATCGGGGTTGTAGCCGAACGTCGACTCAGCGCCGGGCTGGGCGCCCGGCACCGTCTTGCCGTCGAGGAGGGTGTCGATCAGCGCCTTCCGATCGATCGCGATATTGAGTGCTTCGCGCACCCGGATATCGTTGAACGGCGCATAGCGGTACGGGTTTCCGCCGAGGCCGTTGAAGTGCCACGCCCACAGCGCGTTGTCGCGCCAGCTCACTTGCTTGCCACCGGCGGCGACGATGGCGGCGGTTTCGTCGGGGCCGAGACCGAGGGCAATGTCCATGACGCCCGATTGCACTGCCGCCCGGCGCGCCGATGAATCTGGCGCGACTGTAATTTCGAGCCGGTCGAACTTGGGCTTGCGCCACGACTGACCATGCGCGCGAAACGTCGCCTTGTTGGGCGCGAAGCTCTCAAGCGCAAAAGGACCGGTCGCGATCGGTTCGCGCGAAAAGCCCTCGAGCCCCAGGCGTCGCAGCTGCCCCGGGTGGGCGATGTAGAATTGCGGCAGGAAACGCGGCAGCAAGGGCACCGGCGTTTTGGTGGTGATCTCGACGGTGCGGGCATCGAGGGCGCGGGCGCCGGCCAGGAACGCCATCATCCGCGCCACGGCGTTCGGCGTATTGGCGGCCTGGATCAGAGTCTCGGCGACGGCGACGGCGGCATCGGCGGTGAACGGACTTCCATCCGAAAACACAACGCCTTCTCTCAAGGTGAATCGCCAGGTCAGCGGATCAACGTTGACCCAGGACTCCGCCAGCCACGGCTGCACCTCGCCCTTGTCGTCGATAAAGGTCAGGCCGTCGAACACAGCGCTCCACGAGTATGTGAACGGCAACCCAGTGTTCGAATAGGGGTTGAAGGCATTCGGCGACAGCCCGGTCATCCCGACCCGAAGCGTCGATTGGGCCAAGGCGGAAGCGCTGAGAACCAGCAAGAATGCAATCATACGAATCATCGCCGCAACTTGGCACGGGGCTGTGCTAAGAGGAATTCGAATCGAACATGCAGGTTGGACGATGCGCATTCTGGTGGTGGGCGGCGGCGGGCGAGAACACGCCCTGTGTTGGGCGATTGCAGCGTCGCCTCTGTGCGACAAGCTCTACTGCGCGCCCGGCAATGCCGGTATCGCGCGCGAGGCCGAGTGCGTTGCGATCGGCACGGAGGATCTCGACGGGCTCGTCGCTTTCGCGCGTGAGAAAAAAATCGACTTCGTTGTGGTTGGCCCCGAGGCGCCCTTGGTCGCGGGCCTGGTCGATCGATTGGCGACGGCCGGGATCAAGGCGTTTGGACCCAACGCCGCGGCGGCGCGCCTTGAGGGGTCGAAAGGGTTCATGAAAGACGTTTTCGCCAAATACGGCATCCCGACCGCGGCCTACGGCCGGTTTCGCAATGCGGCGGCGGCGAAGGCGTTCATCAGCCAGAGCGGCGCGCCGATTGTGGTGAAGACCGACGGCCTTGCGGCCGGCAAGGGCGTGATTATCTGCCAAAGCGTCGCCGAGGGGCATGCCGCCGTCGATCTGATGATGGGCGCGCGTGAGTTCGGTGCGGCCGGCGATGAGATCGTGGTCGAAGAATTTCTCGACGGCGAAGAGGCGAGTTTCTTTGCCCTGGTCGATGGTGCCCACGCGATGCCGCTGGTCGGAGCGCAGGATCATAAGCGGGTGGGCGATGGCGATACCGGACCCAACACCGGCGGCATGGGGGCTTATTCGCCTGCGCCGATTTTCGACGACGCCATGCAGGCGCGTGTCATGGCCGAAATCATAACACCGACGGTCGCCGGCATGGCGGCGGAAGGCGCGCCATTCAAAGGCGTGCTCTATGCGGGGCTGATGATCACCAAACAGGGGCCGAAGGTGCTCGAGTACAACGTCCGGTTCGGCGATCCCGAATGCGAAGTGCTGATGCCGCGCCTCAAGTCCGACATCTTGCCAGCCCTGATCGCCGCGGCGGACGGCCAGCTCGCGACGTTCGATCTCCGCTGGAAGAGCGACGTGGCGGTGACTGTGGTGATGGCGGCGAAGGGTTATCCCGGCAGCTATCAGAAGGGCACGGTCATCGAGGGTCTCGACGCGGCCGAGAAAGTTCCGAGCGTGCACATCTTCCACGCCGGCACCAAAGCCACGGTGAGAGACGGCCGCACCGTCGTCACCGCCAACGGCGGCCGCGTGCTGGCGGTGACGGCTACCGGCGCAACAGTGAAAGAAGCACAGACGCGCGCCTACCAGGCCGTCGATCTCATCCGCTGGCCCGAAGGCTTCTGCCGCCGCGACATCGCCTGGCGGGCCTTGCCCCGTTAATGAGGGTAGGTAATTAGGGTACGACCCTAATTTCGAGGGTTATTTGCATTGGCTCGTAAGGGTTAAAGAGACCGGATCGGTCAGCTTGTCGTCGGCTTGGACCAGTTCGACGGCCGAGTAATAACCCTTTTGGGTGGATTTGATCGCAACATCCAAAAGGCTCTTGGCCAGCACCTCGCGGCGCTGTCCGATCAGATCGCCCGGCACCAGCTTGGCGCGGAAAAAGTACAGCAGCAGTTTCTCGTGCACGATCGGGATCGAAAAACAGGCCGGCCGGTCGCGGGGCGCCGGACCCAGCACCAGCCGGATCGTCACCACCTCGAAGCGCACCTGGCCCGCGTTATTGCGGACCGGCACCATGAACGGCTGAAGCTGAACCTTGGCGCCGCCATAACCGACGGCACTGTCCTCGGCCTTCTTCTGGGCAAATGCCGGCGCCGCCACGGCGAGGACGGCGGCCACCACGGTTGACAGTGCGAATGACACGAGACGCATGGCGCCGATGTTAGGGCTTGTCGCGCTTGTCGGCAAAGAAGTCTTTGAGCATCGCCTCGGCGCGCGCGCCCTGTACCCCGCCCACCACCTCGGGCCGATGATGGCAGGTGGGTTGGCCGAAGAACCTGGGGCCGTGCTCTACCCCACCGCCTTTCGGGTCATAAGCCGCAAAAACCACGCGGCGAATGCGGGCATGGGCGATGGCCGCGGCACACATGGCACAAGGCTCAAGCGTCACATACAGATCGCAATCCGAAAGCCGGGGCTCACCCACAGCCTTGGCCGCCGCGCGCAGAGCAAGGATCTCGGCGTGAGCGGTTGGATCGCTGGCGCCCTCGACGTCGTTGCCGCACGCCGCCAGCACCCGCCCATCAGCGGCGATCACGACCGCCCCGACCGGCACTTCGCCGCGCTTCCGGGCCGCCTCGGCGGCGGCAAAAGCCAGTTCCATGGGGTCTGCGGACGAGGTCATGCCGGCAACCTTGCTGCCTGACACCTGTCGGTCAAGGTCCGCGACAGTCAACTCGGGCCCAACATAAGGATTCGGTAACTATTGGTTTCTAGAGTCGGATCGCAAGAGGCAGGACCCCGACAGCAAGATTGGGGAATGCAGGCCATGGTCCATAGCGCGATCGAACAAGTCCGGATTGCCGGCGCCACGGTGCCGCGCGCCACGCTGCGTGGCATTCAGGTGGCGAGCGCCGACAGCGGCGTCAACTTTCAATACCTCTTGGCCAAAGCGGCGCAGGAGTCGAGTTTCGACGCCGACGCCGGCGCCAAGACCTCGTCGGCCAAGGGCCTCTTCCAGTTCACCAAGGGCACCTGGCTCGGCGTGGTGAAGCGCCATGCCGACGAACTCGGCCTTGGCGAACTCGCCTCGCGCATTCTGGGCTCGCCCGGCCAACAGCTCCGCGTGCTCGACAAGACAACCGAGGACAAGCTGCTCGGCCTGCGCTCCGATCCCGAGATGTCCGCCCGCGCCGCGGCGGCCTTTGCCCGCGACAACGCTTTGGCGCTGGAAGGCGCGCTCGGCCGCGCCCCCGACGCGCCCGATCTCTATCTGGCCCATTTTCTCGGCGCCAAAGGCGCGACACAGATGCTGAGCGCTGCCGACGACGCCCCCAACATCTATGCCGCGCACCTGATGCCGGCCGCGGCTCGCGCCAATCCCGCGGTGTTTTATGGACCGTCCGGCGCACCGCGGACGGTGGCCGATGTCGTCGGCTTGATCCGCGATCGTTTCGAAACGCAACTCGATAAAGTCTCCGACGTCGCCGCAGCGCTCGCCAGTGAAGACACCGCGGACGCAGTCGAATTGGATCACGCCCATCGCGCCGCGCCGACACCGCCCGCGACCACACCTGCCGCGCCGTCGCTGTTCGATTTCAAATCGGCCATGGCCCGCGGCGATACCGACAAGGTCGCGGTCAACTGGTTCGTGCTCGAGCAGCTCGCCAAGCTGATCGCCGAGCAGCCGATGAACATGGCCGAAGAAGACCAACTCCCGCGCGACGAGACCGCGCTGTCGGCGCGCGGCTTCAGCGGCGACTGGGCCAGCATCCTGACCAACTCATATCTTGACGATGCCGGCCTGACCGGATCCTCGGCCGCCGCCGCAACCCGCGTCAGCCGGGCCTATACCCACCTCGCCCCGCGCCGGTGAACTGACGTTTGCTTGACTTGCCGGGGCGCTGTGCGAGAAACCCCGCATCATGAATAAGCCCGCAAAATCAGGCCCGATTATCGGTATCACCGCCGACAGCGAAAAGCCCGGCGGCTATTCGAAGTTCCCCTGGTACGCCCTTCGCCAGAACTACTGCAGCGCGGTCACGGCCGCCGGCGGCGTGCCGGTGGTGCTGCCCCATGAAGTGGCGATGATCGAGCGCTATACGGCGATGATCGACGGCCTGCTGGTCTCGGGTGGCGCCTTCGACGTCGATCCGAAGCTGTTCGGTGCAACCGACACCCATGCGACGGTGTCGCTGAAGGAAGGCCGCACCGATTTCGAGCTTGGCATCACGCGGGCTGTGCTCGCGGCGGGCAAGCCGGTGTTCGGCATCTGCGGCGGCGAGCAACTGCTGGCGGTGGCTCTTGGCGGTACGTTGGTCCAGCACATTCCCGATGAAGTCGAGAACCCGCTGGCGCACGAGCAGCCCAATCCGCGCAACGAGGCAGGCCACGACGTCGCCATCGTCGAAGGCACGCAGCTTCACAAGATCGCGGGCGTCAGCCGCGCCCCGGTCAACAGCGCCCACCATCAATCGGTGAAAGACGTCAAAGGCCCGGTGGTCGTCAATGCCCGATCGAGCGATGGCGTCATCGAAGGCATCGAGGATCCAACCCGCAAATTCTGCCTCGGCGTGCAGTGGCACCCCGAGTTCGCGATCAGCCCGGCCGACGAGAAGATTTTCCGGGCTTTCATTGACGCCTGCCGGTCATGACCGACAAAGCGCGGCCGGGCGAGCGGATCGCCAAGGTGCTGGCCCGCGCCGGGCTATGTTCACGGCGCGATGCCGAGCGCTGGATCGCCGAAGGGCGCGTGTCGGTGAATGGCGAAGTTCTGACCACGCCCGCATTCAATGTCTCGCCTGACGACAAGGTCGTGGTCGACGGAAAACCACTGCCGGCCGCCGAAAAACGCCGCCTGTGGCGCTATCACAAGCCGGCCGGCCTCATTACAACTCACCGTGACGAGAAGGATCGGCCGACCGTGTTCGGCGCCCTTCCCAAGGATCTGCCCCGGGTGATCAGCGTCGGGCGGCTCGACTTCAATTCCGAGGGGCTTTTGCTGCTGACCAACGATGGCGCCCTTGCCCGGATGCTGGAACACCCCTCACGGGGATGGACCCGGCGATACCGGGTTCGGGTCCACGGCAGGGTTGACCCGACGGCTCTGGCCGGATTGGCCAAAGGCATCACTGTTGAAGGGGTTTCTTACGGCCCGATTATGGCTTCGCTGGACAAGGCTCAGGACAAAGCCAACGCCTGGCTGACCATGGCCCTCAAGGAAGGCAAGAACCGGGAGGTGCGCCGGGTGCTGGAGCATCTGGGCCTCAAGGTGACCCGTCTGATCAGACTTACATACGGTCCGTTTCAATTGGGATCGCTTGAACGGGGTGCCGTGGACGAGATCCCGGGCAAGGTCATCAAGGAGCAGGTCGGAGCGGGTGACAAGTGATATACGTCTATTTTTATTGGTATATTTATAAAACATACAATCTGTATTTATATGCATATTGCAGGCAAGGTTAGGATTGTTGGGGGGGTCTGGCGTGGCCGAAAGCTTGAGGTGCCTGCCGGCGCCGAGGTCCGCCCGACCGCCGACCGGGCGCGCGAGGCCTTGTTCAACCGCTTGATCCACGGCTTCGCCGAGCAAGGGTTTCGCCTTCCGGGCGCGACCGTCGCCGATGTCTGCGCCGGGACCGGGGCGATGGGGTTCGAGGCGCTGTCGCGGGGGGCCGCGGCGGTCACCTTCGTCGAACGCAATCCAGAGGTCGTCCGACACCTGGAAGCTGCCGTCAGCCACCTGGACGCCGAGGACCGCACCCAGGTGATAAGGGCCGACGCCAATGCCCCGCCTCCGGCCGCCCGGCGCTACGATCTTGTTATCCTCGACCCCCCGTTCGGCGAAGGGATGGAGGGCACGGCCCTGTCAGCCCTCAAAGCCCGTGGCTGGATTGGCGCCGGCACCCTGGTGGTGGTCGAGACGGAGGCAGAAACCGAGGTCGCGACCGTCCCGGGCCTCTCCCTCGTCGACAGCCGGACCTATGGCCGGATTAAGTTTACGTTTCTGATCGGAATCTAACTCGCCGCAAACCGCCCGGTTGCCGCGACCGCCTCCAAACCGTCATCGGCTGGCGGCTCAGAAACGGCCGCCGGCGCAGTTCGCTCATAAACCTTGGCTTCGACGATGTGTTCGACATCCCGGTCGGGGAACTCCTCGCCCCGGGGCGCGATACGCCAGGTCCATTCCTCGTTGTGGAGAAGATGCGCCGTCGGCGGCAGCTTCATCGCCTTGAGGAGGTCGATCCGCTCGACCGCATGGGTGCCTTTGAGCACATGGCGCTCAATATCGCTGATGATCAGCCCGATCCCTTTGGCTTCCGCGGCAAAGGCGTGGGCATGGTTTTGCATGATCTGAAATGCCAACCGGTCAGCATCGAGATCGGAGAATGTCGGCGTCTTCTCGAAAGCTGCGACGAAGGGCCCCGCCAGCTGGGTCAGGCAATTGCACGAAATCGCCAGATCGGCCTCGGCGAGATGCGGTATGCGCGCCGCCGGCGCCGGGATGTGCGGCCCCGGCGGCTGACCGTCCTTGATCGCGGCGAAGATGCCGGTGACGTCGCCCGTCAGCAGCGTGACGCGATCCTTGAACGGCCGGACCTGCCGTCGCACCTGGGGCAGATGAAAAATATCGACCAGATACGTCCGCTTGAACGTGTCGGCGAGGGCCTCAATCGGCACTTCGAGCAACAGCCCCGAGCCGACCACGACACAAACGTCGCGACCGGCCGCCAGTGCGGCCACCTTGACGATCTTCTCGCGGCAGCGCTGCTGGTGCGGCGCCCACGCCGCCTGGCAGCGCTTGGCCCGAAACTCAAGCGCGATCAGCCTCGACAAATAACCGTAGGCCCGCACCCGTTCGGGGGCGAAGGTCGTCCAATAGCGCCAGAGTTCGCCGATCATCATGGGATATCAGCGAAAACCATGGCACCCCGCAACTGGTTCGGCGCGCCCACGCGGGCACGTGGTTCCCATGCTGGGCGCGACGCGCGCCCGGTCACTTGATCCGGATCAACATCCGAAGAACCTCGCTCGCTCGACCGCCCTGCGGCAGGCGCCGTCAGGACTCGGGCGGATGCATCGGCGGGAATTTCTCCTGCCGGGCGCAGCGCACTGAAACGCCGTCTGCGGTCAGCGTGATCCGACTGGCGAGCGGCTCCTTGTCAGCCGCGCCGATCGCCGCTTTGGTCTTGGCGTCGGTCACCAGCAGCTTCATCCGATCCGACAGGCCTTTGCCCGCGCCCGCCGGAAAGTTCGCGCGCACAAGCAGCACGTCAAGATCCTTGCCGTCTTTTGTCCTGGCCTTGATGGCGGTGCCGCGATCGTGGCCATCGATCTTGCGCGTGCCGGCCGCATCCTTGACGGTGCACTGATAGGGCCGCGACCGGAACAATCGAATGTGCGTGCGGTCTTCGCGTCCCAGGAACAGCCGGTCATCCATCCAATTGTTGTCGTAGAGCCAGAAATTCTCAGCCGACAGCACCCACTCGGCATCGGCGCGAAACTCGGCATCGGTGCGCTTCGAAATGAAGGCGCAGGTGCCGGGGCCGTACTTTTGTTTGTCCGGGGTATTGCCCTGCAGCACGGCGAACACCTGCGCGCCATCGCGACGCCAGATGAAGTCGCAGTTGATCGCCTCGGGCTCGCGCATTTTCACTTCGCCCCACAACTCTGGGCGATCATGCAGGTTCTCGTATTTTTCGGGATCGAGCGGGCCCTGGCCCAGAATATTGACGGCGCCCAAGCGCTCGTCGATCACCGCCTTATATAGCACCTGACTGCCGGCGACGATCGGGCCGTCGCGGCCGCCCGCGTTGACTTGGCCGTAGAACACCACCTCGCCCACCTGCGGCGCGTCGATGCGTACGAAGGTGCGATGCCAGTGCTCGTGCTCGCCTTCGGCCGGCATGGCGTCGTGGTGTTCCATGTGGATCTGCGGATAGGAATCCCATGACCCCGGCAGCCAGGCGATGATGTCCGCCAGCACCTGCTCCAACTCGGCCCGCGAGGCGAAATAGCCGGGCGCCGCGGCAACTGGGGTTGCGAACAGCGCCAGAACAAGTAACGATATGATCTTACTCATGTTTCCCATCAAAATAAGGGTACGACCCTATTTTCGTCCGAATAGTCGCTCGATGTCTGAGAGCTTGAGCTCAACATAGGTGGGACGGCCATGATTGCATTGACCGGCGTGGGGAGTCGATTCCATCTGGCGCAGCAGGGCGTTCATTTCGGCGGGGTTGAGCCGGCGGCCGGCGCGGATCGAGGTGTGGCAGGCGAGCGTGCCACAGATGTCGCCGAGGCGATCCTTGAGGCTCAGCGTTTCGTCCCAGGCGGCGAGTTCGTCGGCGAGATCGCGCACCAACCCCGCCACGTCGCCGTCGCCGATCAGGGCCGGCACTTCGCGCACCGCGACCGTGCCCGATCCGAACGCTTCGACCACCAAACCAAGATCCGCGAGTTCGCCCGCACGCGCCAGCAATCGCTCGGCCGGCGCCTCGCCCAGTTCGACCACTTCCGGAATGAGCAGGATCTGGCGCTTGACGCCTTCGCCGCCCATGGCGTCTTTCATGCGCTCGTAGAGAATGCGTTCGTGCGCCGCGTGCTGATCGACGATGACGATGCCGTCGGCGGTCTGAGCGACAACATAGGTCTCATGCACCTGGGCGCGGGCGACACCCAAGGGAAAATCCGCGGCCGGCAGTTCTGGGGCGCTCGGCGCCGCGGACGGCTCGGCCTGAAACAGCGCCGCCTCCTCGGCGACGCCCTCGAGCGGCGCCTGCATCGCGACCGCCGCGCCGAACGCCTGGGCCGCGCGCGGCGCGAATAACGGGCGTGACGCGCCCCCGCCGCCAGGACGCAACGCGCCCAGGGCCGCGCCTGCCACCGTGGTCGAGGCGCGGTGGCCCGCCTCGGCCAATGCATGGCGAATGGCGCCGATGATCAAGCCTCGCACCAACCCGGCGTCGCGAAAGCGCACTTCGGCCTTGGCGGGATGGACGTTCACATCGACCTCGCGCCGCGGCACGTCGAGGAAGATCGCCACATAAGGGTGTCGGTTCGGCGCGAGAAAATCCTGATACGCCGCCCGCACCGCGCCGTGCAGCAGGCGATCCTTGACCGGTCGGCCATTGACGAACAGATACTGCGCCATGGCGTTGGCGCGGTTGAGCGTCGGCAAGCCGACGTATCCGTACAACTTGAACCCGTCGCGCTCGGCCGCCACCGGCACGGCATTGGCGCCGAACTCCTTGCCGAGGATCGCCGACAGTCGTTCGAGATGCGCGTCGAACAGATCGCCCTGCAGTAAACCCGCCGACAGATTGAGCCGCGACTTGCCGTCGGCCGACAAGGTGAACGAGATTCCGGGATGCGCCATGGCGTGCCGCTCGACCGCGTCGGCGGCGTAGGCGAGTTCGGTCTGCGAGGTCTTGAGAAATTTGAGTCGCGCCGGCGTCGCGAAAAACAGGTCGCGCACTTCGACGCGCGTGCCGCGCGGATGCGGCGCCGGCACCGGGCCCTTTTTCTCGCCGCCCGCGACCATCATGTGCCAGGCCGATTCGGCGTCCGCCGTGCGGCTGGTGATGCCGAGCCGCGCCACGGAGCCGATCGACGGCAATGCCTCGCCGCGAAATCCGAGAAAGCCAACATCGTCGAGATGGTCCTCGGGCAGCTTCGAGGTGGCATGGCGTTCGACCGCCATCTCGAGATCGCGCGACGACATCCCCGAGCCGTTGTCGGTGACGGCGATCAGGGATTTGCCGCCATCGTTGAGCACGACGTCGATCCGCGTCGCGCCGGCGTCGATCGCGTTCTCGATCAGCTCCTTGACCACCGACGCGGGCCGTTCGACCACTTCGCCGGCGGCGATCTGGTTGACGAGATTGGGCGGCAGGAGGCGGATCGGCATGACGGCATCAATACCGCCGCCGGCGGCGCGGTTCAAACGTTGCGACGCCGACCTGCGCGATAGGCCGCGATCAGGCCGGTGGTCGAGGAATCGTGGGCCACGGCGCCCCCCTGACCGGCGACCGCCGGCCCAAGCCGCGTCGCCAATTCCTTGCCGAGCTCGACGCCCCATTGGTCGAAGGAATTGACGCCCCAGATGGCGCCTTGCACGAAGACTTTATGTTCATAAAGCGCGACCAGCGCGCCGACGCTCTCGGGCGTGATGTCGTCGAGCAGGATCGTCGTGCTCGGTCGGTTGCCGGTGAAGGCACGGTGCGGCCGAAGCGCTTTTGGCGTGGACGCCAGCTCCGCCGCCGTGCGACCGCGCATCAAGGCCTCGGACTGGGCGAAGGCATTCGCAACCAACAGCTCGCTGCCCGCAAGCGACACCACGAAGTCACACGGAATCACCCGCGGACTTTGATGCAGGTGCTGGAAGAACGAATGCTGGCCGTCGGAGCCGCCGCCGCCGAACAGGAACGGCCCGGCGAGCGACCCGACCGCCGCGCCCTCGCGCGTCACCGCCTTGCCGTTGCTTTCCATGTCCACCTGCCGCAGATGGTCCGGCAGTAACTTCAGGCGATGATCGTACGGCAGCACGGCCAGCGCCGGCATGCCCAACACGTCGGCATTCCAAACGCCGATCAGGCCGAGCAGCGCGGGAAGGTTTTCGGCTAATGGCTTGGACTTGAAATGATCGTCCACCAAACGTGCGCCGGCGAGAAGGCGTTCGAAATTGTCGAAGCCACACGCGAGCGCGACGGAAAGTCCGACCGCCGACCACACCGAGTAGCGGCCGCCGACCCAGTCCCACATCGGGAAGACATTGGCGGGATCGATCCCAAACGCCGCGATGGCTTTCAGATTGGTCGACACGGCGGCGAAATGCCGCGCCACGGCGGGTGCGCCGAGTTTCGCGACAATCCATGCCCGCGCCTGGTTGGCATTGGCCATGGTCTCGACGGTAGTGAAAGTCTTGGACGCGATCGTGAACAACGTTGCCGCGGGGTCCAAGCCCTTGAGCGCCTCATCGATCTGGGCGCGGTCGGGGTTTGAAACGAATGCCACCGACAGATCGTCGCGCTGAGAATTCTTGAGCGCGTCGGCGACAAACATCGGTCCGAGATGAGAGCCGCCGATGCCGATGTTGACGATATGCCGGATCGGCTGCCCCGACGCACCGCGCCAGGCGCCGCTCCGAACTGCGTTGCAAAACGACTTCATGCGGGCAAGCGTGGCTCGCACCTCTGGCATCACAT
>VGEM01000087.1 GCA_016869315.1 Alphaproteobacteria bacterium
CGAACGCGTGGCCGAAGGCCGCGATATCACCGAGGCGATCGTGCTGGACGCAGCCAAGTCCATGGTCGAGCCCGGCGGCGAACTGGCGGTCGAGCACGATAGCCAGGCGGCGTTCGTCTTCGCGGCCTTTCCGGGATACCACCGCGCCTCGATCATCGAGCGGCAAGGACGGCGCGTCGGACAATATACGATCACGGCCCATCATCCGGCGCCGACCAAGCAGATCAGAATGAGTCACTTCATCAACTTCTGCGCCGACTTGAACGACCTCCTGACATTCAAAGGCTTCATGGCGCGGGTTCAACAGTTGACCGCGGCCAAGAAGATCGACGCCTCGGGCATTACGCCTACTCAGGTCGCCGCGGCGCGGAATCGCAGACGCGATCTGGTCGAGGCGGTCGAGGAGTTCGAGAAGACCAGCAAGGTCGTCTACCGGCCCGAGCGGCCGAGCTTCTTCTGAGATCTTTGTCGGTTCCGCGGCCGCGATGATCGGACTTTCCGCCACCGATCCAACGTTGGTCGCGCTCTTGATTGTCGGATTGCTCACCACCGGCCTGGTGGCCGGCGTGCTCGCCGGCCTGCTCGGCGTCGGCGGCGGAATTGTCATCGTTCCCGTGCTCTACACGGTTCTCGAAGCGCTCGGTGTCGAGGCGGCGGTCAGAATGCAGGTCGCGGTCGCCACCTCCCTTGCCACCATCATCCCGACGTCGATCGCATCGGCGCGCGCCCATGCGCGCAAGGGCGCTGTTGATTGGTCGTTGGCACGGCGGTTGGCGCCCTGGAATTTCGCCGGCGCCGTGGTCGGATCGATTGTCGCCGTCTCGATCGACGGCCGTGACTTGGGCCGCGTGTTCGGTGCCATCGGTCTCTTGGTCGCGCTCGATCTCGTTCGACCGCGCCCAGACGTGCCGCCCGATGGAATTTCCCCTTCGCCGGCAACTGGGATGCTGACCCCGATCGGCACTGTCATCGGATTTTTTTCTGCGATGATGGGCATTGGCGGAGGCACGCTGGCCGTACCGACCTTGACGTATATGGGGGTCGCGATGCATCGCGCCGTCGCGACATCGGCCGTGCTCGGCCTCGCGATCGCATTGCCCTCGGCGATCGGGTTCCTGGCTGGCGGATGGTCCAAGCCAGGACTACCGCCCTTCAGCGCCGGCTATATCAATCTCGCTGGATTCGGCTTGATCGCCGCGATGACATTTCTCACCGCGCCGCTCGGCACCAGGCTGGCGCACACATTGTCGCCACGCGCGCTCCGGTTCGCGTTCGCCGCCTTTTTGGCCGTTACGTCAGGCCGGATTCTATTGGCGTCCTGATTTCAGCTACTCGCGACTCCGGCGAGAACCCGAATCAACAATAGGGCGACAGCCGTCGCCTGGGTCGCCACGCGAAGTCGCATAAGCTTATTTGCGTACTTGCCATTGAATTCACCACCAATTACGAAACTGGCAATTCCAGTCGCCAGGACGGCAAATACCGCAAATAAGGCAATACCAATCAATACATTGAGGATTGTGATGATCATTGGGTCCGCCAATTGGTCAATTCACTGGTTTCGAGTGTCGCCGATTGATCCGTCTCTGACGAGTACTTAATTTTACCTGGGTTCGGGTGGGGGCCATGGCACGCATACTGATTGTCGAAGATAACGCATTGGTGCGCGAATCGTTCGTGCATCTCATTCGGCAACGCGGCTACGACGTGCTCGAAGCTTCCGACAGCGAGCAGGCCCTCGCCCGACTGCGGCACGCGCCCTGCGACGTCGCGATCGTCGACGTCATGATGCCGACCATGGGCGGGCTTGAGCTGCGCCAGGCCTTGCTCGACACCGCGCCTGCGATCTACGTGATCCTCGTCACCGGCCAGCCGGAAAACCTCGAGATTCTTGTCGAGGAAGATGTCGACTTTCAGGCGGGCAAGATTCCGGTGCTGCACAAGCCAGTGCACCCCGTCCAACTCTTGGCCGAGATTGAAAAAGGCCTGGCGCCAACGACGTCCTGACGGCGACCGTCAAATCGTGAAGCTCTCGCCGCAGCCGCAGCGGCCTTTCTCGTTTGGATTCTCGAAGAAGAACCCACTTTCCATCTGGCCTTCGCGATAATCGAGCGTGCTGCCGAGCAGGAACATCACGGCGGTCGGATCGATGAACACCTTGACGCCATGTTGTTCCACCACGTCCTCGAACTTGCGCCGCTCTTCGGCGTACTCGACGACATAAGACATGCCCGAACAACCGCGCGCCTTGACCCCGACCCTCAGTCCCAATACCGGCTTCGATGCCTTGGCGACCAGGTCCCGGACGCGATCGGCGGCGCGTTCGGTCAGCGAAATCGGCGGCGGCAGAGCCCGACGGGCAGGCTTTGGCGGTTCGATGTGTGTTTCGGCCATGATCGCTCAGATATAGGTACGAGTTTGCCCGCGGTCAAAACATGTCGAGCGCCACTTTGGCGACTTCAGACATATTGGCCTGGGTCCAGGGCGGTTCCCAGGTTATCTTCACTTCCACCTCGCCGACTCCGCTAACGCCGGCGACACGGTCGGCAACTTCTTTCGGCAATGAACCGGCCACGGGGCATGCCGGCGCGGTCAGGGTCATGGTGACGGCGACGTTTCCCGTTTCAGCGATCTTGATGTCGTAAATCAGTCCAAGATCGTAAATGTTGACCGGGATTTCCGGATCGAACACCGTCCGCATCGCCTCGACCACAGCGTCCTCGCTGGCGATCGCGACACCGGGCGCCAACGGCATTCCCGATTTGACGGTATCGCCTTCCTTCGGCGGCTCACCTTCGGCCGCGGGCATTGGGTACGGGGGCATCATGCTGTGATCCTCGCGAAATCCATCGTCGGCGCGCGTGCGTCGGCGCTCATGGTTGGACGTGATCTGGTTGGGCGTGGCCGGGTTCGGTTGTCGCGGCAGCGCGCCCCTCGAGGCACGACACCAAAGCGTGCCAGGCAAGGGTCGCGCATTTCACACGCGACGGAAATTGACGAACACCCGACAACGCCGCGAGCCGATCGATGCCATCGGCAAGTTCGGGCGACACAAGTGTCTTCGCGTGATCAGGATCATGCGTGCCGGTGCACATCCCCTGCACTGCTCTGAACACACGCGCCGCATCGTCGATGGAACGACCTTTGAGTACGTCAGTCATTAGCGAGGCGGAGGCGATCGAAATGGCGCAACCGCGACCCTCGGCGCCCAGATCGTCGATGAACCCGTCCGGCGACACCCGCGCCGACACGGTGACCCGATCGCCGCACAACGGATTGTTGCCCTGGGCGGTGCAACTTGCCTGTTCGACCAGGCGCGAATTCCGCGGCTTCCGCCCGTGATCGAGGATGATCTCCTGATACAGCGCGGTCAGATCGTCGGTGCGTTCGGCGGCGGCCGTCACAGCAGGATCTCCCGCGCCTTATGCAGCGCCGCAATCAAGGCGTCGACATCGGCTGTCGTATTATAGATACCGAACGAAGCGCGCGCCGTCGCTGTGTGGCCAAGGGCCGCCATCAACGGCTGGGCACAATGATGTCCGGCGCGAACGCACACGCCCGACCGATCGAGGACGGTGGCGAGATCATGCGGGTGCGCGCCATCGAGAACAAACGACTGAACCGCGGCTTTTCGCTGGGCGGTACCAACAAGCTTGATGCCCGGCACCTCGGACAGCCGGTGCATGGCGTGGCTCAAGAGGTCGCGTTCGTGCGCGGCCACGGCTGCTCGATCGAACTGCGACAGATAGTCGATCGCCGCGCCGAGCCCGATCGCCGGCACAATCGGCGGCGTACCGGCTTCAAATTTAGCCGGCACCTCGGCCCAGGTGCTGCGCTCGAAGGTCACCGTCGAAATCATTTCGCCACCACCTTGATAAGGCGGCATGGCCTCTAACAACTCACGGCGCGCCCACAGGACGCCAATCGCATTCGGGCCATAGAGCTTATGGCCGGAGAACGCGTAGAAGTCGCAACCCAAGGATTGAACGTCCACGCTCTCGTGGACGATTCCCTGGCATCCGTCGACGAGCACCTTGGCACCAACGGCGTGGGCCATTTCGACCACCTGCTCGACCGGCAGAATGGTGCCCAAGACGTTCGAAACATGGGCGAGCGCGACGATCTTCGTCCGGGGCCCGATAACTTGTGCGAACGCCGTTGTCGGTACGCCGCCATCATTCTCGATCTTCACGACCCGAATGGTCGCGCCGGTCTGATCGCGCACCAGCTGCCAGGGAACGATGTTCGAGTGATGCTCAAGTTCGGTCAGAACGATCTCGTCGCCCGGTTTCAAATTGGCGCGGCCCCAGGTGGCCGCCACGAGATTGATCGCCTCGGTCGCACCCTTGGTGAAGACGATCTCGGCCGGCTCCTTCGCGTTGACAAAAGCGCGAACCTTCTCGCGCGCGGCCTCATAGTTGACGGTCGCGCGTTCGCTCAGCAAATACGCGCCACGATGAACGTTGGCGTACTCGGTTTCGAACGCGGCGGTCATCGCATCTAGCACGGCCTTTGGCTTCTGTGCCGACGCGGCGCTATCGAGATAGACCAGCGGCTTGCCGTGGACTTGCCGAGCAAGGATCGGGAAATCGCAGCGAACGGCGACGGGATCGAACGTCGTCGCCATGGCTGCTTTGCGCGCGGCCGCCGTCATGGCACGCCTCCGGAAACGACCCTGGTCTTGAGCCAGGCGGAGACGGCGCCGGCAAAAGCCTCGCGGACGACGTCGATGGACAGCCGGCTCACGACATCGACGAGGAACCCCGCCACCAACAGCGCGCGCGCCGTGTCGGGATCGATGCCGCGCGACAACAGATAGAACAATTGGTCGTGATCGATCTCGCCGGTGGCAGCGCCATGGGCGCACTGCACATCGTCGGCGAATATCTCAAGCTCGGGCTTGCAATCGATCTTGGGCCCGGCGTCGAGAAACAATGCTTTATGATTTTGCCGGGCGTCGGTTTTCTGCGCGTTAGGCGCAACGCGGATGCGACCCTGAAACACGGCACGCGAACGTCCCGCTGCGACGCCTCTAACGATCTGCTCGGAATTGCAGTTGGGAACGTCATGGAAAAAGGTGGTCGCGAGTTCGTGGTGTTCGGTCTTGGCCAGGGCATAGGCGCCGTTGAGCGTCACCCGCCCGCCGTCGCCGGAGAATATCGCGGTGACGTCCTGCCGGATCAGACCGCCGCCCAAGGCGAGCCTGAAGTCTTCGTAGGACCCATTGGCAGCGAGGTTCACGGCAGTGAGGCCGAGATGAAACGCATCGCCGTCTTCCGCGAGATCGACGAAATTCCGAACGGTGGCACCGCGCCCGATCGAAATCTCGGTCACCGGATTGGACAAGTAACTCTGGCCCGGCAACCCGACATGATGAACGGCGACCGTTACGTCGGCACCATCGGAGGCTGTCAGCACGATCCGTGGATGAAACGCAGCCGGCTCGGCGCCCGCCGCTCCGATTGTAACAATTTGCAGGCGCACCGGCGCGCCGGACTGGGCGGATACAACGAGGCCCTCTGACAGGAAAGACGTATTGAGAGCTGAGATCGGAGAGCCCGACACCGGCGCAATCTTGCCGAGCACCGCGCGGACCGCCGGATCGCCGCCGTTCAGCGCATCGCGCAATGGCACTGCGAACGCATTAGCCGCGACGTCGGACAGATCACGGCGTAACACGCCGTTGACCAGGACCAAGCGCGGAAATCCATCCAACCGCGGCACCCGTGACGGAACCGAAGCCACTTCAACGTCATCCGCCGTCGCGGCGGGGATGAACGCAACCTTGGCAAGCTCGGCGAGCGAGGTATAGCGCCACGCTTCGACCTTGGGTCCGGGCAGACCGGAAGACGTCAGCGCCGCGCGTCCCGCCTGGCGCAGTCCGTCGACCCAGGGCTGAGAGGCACCGGGCAGCGGCCCCATCCGGCCGGCATATCGTTCGCCGAACGGATGGGCGGTCGATCGTGACGATGAAAGCACCGACGCCATTACGCAGCCGTTTGGAACTGGGCGTAGCCGTCGCGCTCGAGCCGTTCGGCAAGTTCACGACCGCCGCTCGCCACGATACGCCCGCCCGACAGGATGTGGACTTGATCAGGCACGATATAATTGAGGAGCCTTTGATAGTGCGTGATGACCAAGAACGCGCTTTCGGGGCCGCGAAGCGCATTGACCCCGGCCGACACGACCTTCAAGGCGTCGATGTCTAGGCCCGAGTCGGTCTCGTCCAACACGGCAAACCGCGGCTCAAGCAGACTCATTTGCAGGACTTCCGCGCGCTTCTTTTCGCCACCCGAGAAGCCCACGTTCAGCGGCCGCTTGATCATGTCGTCGGCGACGCCCAGCGCCTTGCACTTGGCCTTGACCAGTTTGAGGAATTCCATGGCATCGATTTCAGACAGACCGGCGGCGCGCCGCTTGGCGTTGATCGCCGTCTTGAGAAACGCCGAGGTCGAGACCCCCGGGATTTCGACCGGATATTGAAAGGCCAGAAAAATGCCGGCCCGCGCCCGCTCGTCCGCCGGCATGGCCAACAGGTCCCGGCCGGCAAAAACGATCCGGCCGCGCTTGATGTCATAGCCCTCGCGACCGGCGATGACGTTCGACAACGTGCTTTTGCCGGTGCCATTGGGCCCCATGATCGCGTGCACAGTGCCGGCCTCGATCGCGAGCGAGAGCCCCTTGAGGACATCCTTGCCGGCCACCGCGACATGAAGGTCTTCGATTTCGATCAACGCCATGACGTCACCTGTTCACCCGACACTGCCTTCGAGGCTTATGCCGACTAGTTTCTGAGCCTCGACCGCGAACTCCATCGGCAGGGTCTGAAGCACTTCCTTACAAAAGCCGTTGACGATCAGCGATACCGCCTCTTCCTCGGTCATGCCGCGGGCGAGGCAATAGAACAGTTGATCCTCGCTGATCTTAGACGTCGTCGCCTCGTGCTCGGTCATCGCCGTCGAATTCTGGGATTCGATGTAGGGCACCGTGTGCGCAGCCGAGGTCGAACCGATCAGCAGGCTGTCGCATTGCGTATAGTTGCGCGCGCGGTCGGCTTTGCCCTGGATGCGGACCAGGCCGCGATAGGTATTCGACGATCGGCCGGCGGAAATGCCCTTCGAGATGATCTTCGAGCGCGTATTGCGGCCGATGTGGATCATCTTCGTGCCGGTGTCGGCCTGCTGCGCATTATTGGTGATGGCAACCGAGTAGAATTCACCCACCGAATTGTCGCCCTGTAGGATGCAGCTTGGATATTTCCAGGTGATCGCCGAACCGGTCTCGACCTGCGTCCACATGATCTTGGAGTTGCGGCCACGGCAGGCGCCGCGTTTGGTGACAAAATTGTAGATGCCGCCCTTGCCGGTCTCATCGCCGGGATACCAGTTCTGCACCGTCGAATACTTGATTTCCGCGTCATCGAGCGCGACGAGCTCGACGACAGCCGCATGAAGCTGATTCTCGTCGCGTTGAGGTGCGGTGCAGCCTTCGAGATAACTGACGTAGGCGCCCTCGTCGGCAATGATCAGTGTCCGCTCGAACTGCCCCGTCTTCTTTTCGTTGATGCGGAAGTAAGTCGACAGCTCCATCGGGCAGCGCAGGCCCTTCGGCACGTAAACGAACGAGCCGTCGGTGAACACCGCGCAATTCAGTGTCGCGTAAACATTGTCGCCAATTGGCACGACCGAGCCGAGATACTTGCGTACCAGATCGGGGTGCTCGCGCACGGCTTCGGAGATCGAGCAAAAAATGACTCCAAGTTCGCGCAACTTGGTCTTGTAGGTCGTCGCGACCGAGACACTGTCGAACACCGCGTCGACCGCGACACCGGCCAGGACCTGCTGCTCTTTCAACGGAATCCCGAGCTTCTTGTAGGTCTCGAGCAACTTCGGATCGACCTCGTCGAGCGACTTGGGGCCGGCACCAAGTTTCGGCGCGGCGTAATAGTAAGCGTCTTGAAAGTCGATCTTCGGATAGGACAGTTTGGCCCACGTCGGCTCGGGATCGCGATCCATTTCCCAACGTCGATAAGCCTTGAGGCGCCAATCGAGCAACCAGGACGGTTCGTTCTTCTTGTCCGAAATGAAGCGAACGATGTCTTCACTCAGCCCTTTCGGCGCGCGATCGCTCTCGATCTCGGTCACAAAGCCGTACTTGTACTTCTCGACTTCGCGTACAGCTTCCGCGGTTTTTTCGGTTGCAGCCATGGCGGCCTCGCAGCGCCTTTCAGTTTGCTGTCCGGCCCGCGCGGGTCGGGAGATCGCCGCCGATGCCGAATGCCGCGACATCGGAAACCATGTCGGCCAAGGTTACCTCCTGCAGCGCGGTGCGTACGGCGTGATTGACGCGATTCCATTTGCCCTGAACCGGGCACACGTTCTCGATGCCACAGTGTTCGTCGGATGTGTCCGCGCACGCGGTGAGCGCGATCGGTCCTTCCACCGCTTGGATGATGTCGGCGATCGTGATGGTCGCGCTGGCACGTGCCAGTGAGTAACCGCCGGCGGCGCCCCGATGTGCCGCGACCAGTCCGGAACGGCTCAAACTCTTCATCAGTTTAGCGACCGTCGGCAGCGGAATACCGGTTTGGTCGGCGACATGGTGGGTCGACCGCCGCACATCGCTGCGCGCAATTTCGATCAAGACGACCGTGGCGTAGTCCGTTAACTTATTGACTTTGAACATTTTTACATGCCCGCGAAATGCAGGACCAAATTAGTCCGCTTTACCGGTTCGTAATAGTCCCGGCGGTAGCCTGTTTCAAGTCTTTATCCACAGGCCTTTTGCAACCATGTCACGCCGCATTCTGCTCCTGACAGACCCCGAATTGACGGCGGTTTCGCTGGGCCACCTCAGTGCCGCCGCGCGCGATGCCGAAATCTGCGTGGTCCATGACCCGGCGAACCTCGCCGCCGAGATGGCCGGTCCAACCCCGCCAGAACGGATTATCGCGTTTGCCAGTGGCGTGATCGTGCCCGCCGAGACCCTGGCCCACCTTCCCGGCGGCGCTTACGGATTCCACCCCGGCCCAGCAAACTATCGCGGCCTCTTCCCATCCGCATTCGCGCTCTATGATGGCGCAACGGATTTCGGGGTTACACTCTACAAGCTAACGGCTGAGCCTGACGCTGGACCCATCATCGCCATCGATCGCTTCGAAGTCCCCGAGGGCAGCGATCGGTTGGCGCTCGATACTTTGACCCTGAAGCGCATGGTCGCGCTACTGACAAAGCTTGCCGGCATACTCACCAACCTCGATCTGACAGCCGCACCTTGCGGCGCGACATGGTCGGGCCCGGTGCGACGGAATTCCGACTTTGCCGCGCTCTGTCGACTTCCGAGTGACGTGACGGCCAACGAATTCGAACGCCGCTACCGCGCCGTGGGCGAAGGACCGTTTCACGCGCTCGAAATCGAAATTCATGGTCAGCGCTTCAAGTTGGACAATCGCCGCACAAGCGACGTTGTCCGCGCCGGCCAGATCAAGAAGCGCGCGGCCTGATTAACTCGCCAGGCAGTCCGTTAAATTGCGGGCGATCCCGCGCATCAGATCGAAATAGAGATCAGGCCCCGCGACCAGCAACGCGCCCTCGGGATCGAGCGTGCCCGTTTTCGCCGCCGTACCTTCGACCAACGTCGTGATCAGTCGCGGCTGGAATTGCGGTTCGGCAAACACGCAGACGGCATTCAATGTGCGGATCTTGGCCCCGACTTCGCCAATTCTGCCGGCGCCCGGCATGCGATCGGGACTGACAGTGATTGAGCCGGCGACGTTCAATCCGAAATGTCGTTCGAAATACTGGTAGGCGTCGTGAAATACGACAAATGGCTTCGCCTTGACCGGCGCGAGCTTGTCGCGGAGTTCGCGATCAAGATCGTCGATCCGGCTCGCGAGTCGTTTCGCATTGTCGGTGTAACGGCTTGCATTGCCGGGATCAGCCGAGACAAGTGCGTCTCGGATCGTCGCGACCATCGCCTCGGCATTGCCGGGATCGAGCCAGACATGGCCGTCGACGCCCCCTTCCGCATGGACGTGCGCGTCATGGCGTTCGTCGTGTTTGCGGTCATGATCATGGTCATCGTGGTCATGATCATGTTCATCCTTGTCATGACCATGATTCAGATGATCGTCGTGCGCCTCATCGGCGTGAGCTTCCCAGACACCGCCTTCGCGGGCGGCGTGCACGGTCATGCCCGGTGATGCGAGGAGCCGAATAACGCGCGCCTTATCGCCCAGCACATCGATCGGTTTTTCCATAAACGATTCAAACTGAGGCCCGACCCAGAACACGACAGAGGCGCTTTCGAGCGCAGCCGCATCCGACGGCTTCATCGCAAAGTCGTGGAGCGACGCACCTGGGGGTACGAGTGTCCGTGGCCGCCCAACGCCGTCCATAACGCCCTCGACCAGCGACGCGAGCGGCGGAATCGAAACGACGACGTTGACGTCGGCTACGACCGGACGAACCAGCGACAACGTCGCGATCGACGTTGCCATCATTAGGACTCGGGAGTTCACAAACATGGCGACACGGTAGACAATGAAAGCTGCGAAATGTGATATTATAACATACTAAGGCTTCAGCGCGCCCGCCGTCAACCCATGCCATCACCAGTGCCGTCACCAATGTCGTCATCTCGTCCGCGCCGCGACTTCCCCAATGCCGAACACGACCATAGCCATTGCGCCGCACATGCGCTGGGGCAGGCAGATCTGATTTGCGAGGCCCGGGGCGTCCGCCTGACCGAGATTCGCCGACGGGTCCTTGAGGTTATTTGGGACAGCCATGTACCGATCGGCGCCTACGACATCCTGGCGAAGCTCAACGCCGGCGGGGGCCGCAGCGCGCCGATGGCGGTCTACCGTGCCCTCGACTTTCTGATCGAGAACGGTCTGGTCCACCGCATCGACAGCAGGAACGCGTTCTTCGGCTGTAGTCATCCGGAAGAGCCGCATCGCGCCCAGTTCCTGATCTGCAACGTCTGCAGCGCGGTCGCCGAGCTCGACAGCGAAGCGTTGCACGAGACCGTTCGGCGCACGGCTCGCACCAAGGGATTTCGCGTTGAGAACGTGGTGATCGAAGCCTCCGGACGGTGCCCGAATTGCGCGAGAAAATCTGCGCCATGACAGATGCGTCGCTCATCGACATAGCGGGCGCTTGCGTGATTCGCAAACGCCGGCACATCCTCGATCGCATCGATCTGACGGTCGGCCGGCACGAAATCGTTACGCTGATCGGCCCCAATGGCGCCGGAAAATCGACTGTCGTCCGATTGGCCCTCGGCCTGATTGCCCCTGACGACGGATCGGTGACGCGTGCGCCCGGTCTTCGCATCGGATATCAGCCACAGCGGACCGCCATCGAGCAGACGCTGCCGATGACGGTGCGGCGGCTGATGACTCTCACCGACCGCCATGAGCCTGCGGCGATCAAGGCGGCGCTCGCGCGTCTGGGCATGGCGGACATGATCGACGCCGACGTACACACGCTGTCCGGCGGCGAATTACAGCGCGCCATGTTGGCGCGGGCTTTTCTCCGCAAGCCGGACCTCTTGGTGCTCGACGAGCCAACCCAAAACCTCGACATTGCGGGCGCCGTCGAGATCTACCGCGTCATCGCGGAGATGCGTGACGAGCTCGGTTGCGGCGTCCTCTTGGTGTCGCATGACCTCAATGTCGTGATGGCTGCCACAAATCGGGTCTATTGCCTGAACGGGCACGTCTGCTGCTCGGGGCACCCCGAAAGCGTCACCCGCCACCCGGAATTCCTCAGACTGTTCGGCAGCAACGCGGCCGGCGCCCTCGCCGTTTATACCCATGCGCACGATCATGATCACGCGCCAGGGCATAACCGCGGCGACGGACACCATCACCATCACGACAGGCATGGGCCGCACTGATGGATGACTACATCCTCCGCGCTATCGCCGGTGCGATCGGAACGGTGCTATTCGCGGGGCCGCTTGGTTGCTTCGTTGTCTGGCGGCGCATGGCCTATTTCGGAGACACACTTTCGCATGCGGCATTGGCCGGCGTCACCCTGGGCCTCGTTCTCGGCATTGACCTCACGGTCGGTGTCGTGTTGATCGGCATCTTCACCGGGCTGGCGTTACTTGGATTGCA